>JARYLH010000054.1 GCA_029907755.1 Candidatus Methanosuratincola sp. | reverse complement strand
CAATTTCATCCATAGTTGAACACTCCGCTATGCCAAAGAGATTAATGCAATTTAAATCTTAAAAGAGTAGTGTTGCAATAGGTATTGGCAGATGGTCGCAATGAGCAAGTCAGTCGTCCTTAAGGTGTTGCTCCTCGTCCTAGCGGGGGTCCTGTTCTCTTCATTCATCGCCTCCGACGCATGGCGTTCATCCCCGAAAAGCCTAGTTGAGAACTTCAACACCACTTTCTGGGACGTTGGGGTCGAGTACCCGCCGTTGGATATGAATGTGAGCTATATCGGGAACTCAACGGTCGGGGAAGTCGTGCTGGATGAGTATGATGCGTCCTTCAACAGCCACTTTTTCAACGGCACTATGATAAGGATACACGCCGTGATACTCAAGCCCCCAGGCGAGGGTCTGCCGGCGGTTCTGCTTCTGCACGGAACCGGTGGCTCCTATTTGCAGCTGCTCCCCTACGGGAGGGCGCTCTCCTCTCATGGCTATGTTGTCATGCTCATGGACTCGCCGGGCTGCGGACTATCTTCCGGGCCAACCTCCTCCCCTGAGAACACCGTGGATTTCAGCGATGGTCCTTACAGTGCATATTACTATCACAACGTGATCGCGGCCAGGAGGGCGATCACCGCCATCTCAGATCTCCCCTACGTCAACCCCGATGCGATTGGGGTCTCAGGGGCATCTATGGGTGGGGTGGCAACCTATTTGGTGGCTGCGACTGATAGCCGAGTGAAAGCCGCAATACCCGTTGTCGCAAGCGGCTATTTTGACGAGATAGTGATGGAGGGAAGCTTCGCCAATTTCATAGTGCCTCCAGGGGTGACGCTGAATGACCAGGCCGGGAAAGACCTGATAAGGTACTTCGATTGCAGGGCATATGCTGCAAACTTAAGCGTGCCGACCCTGCTCCTTATCGGCACCCATGACGAGTTCTTCTTCATTGAGGCCGTCAACAAGACGTATTCAATAATCCCGTGCGATAAGGCGATCAACCTGGCGCCGAATACCGGGCATGCGATGCCTGACAACAGGTGGCTGGTGTCCTCAGTCGTCTGGCTGGACCATTACCTGAAAGGATCAAGCGAGATGCTGCCCTCAGTCCCCGTCCCGAGCGCTGAGCCAGTCAATTTCTATACTTCGATAAAAATCGCTGTGCCTGATGCCGAGAACATCTCTGTCTTCTATAGGGATGGTCTGCCGGGGTCGCTCTGGGTCGAACAGGATTTGTCCAAAGGGGACCTGTTGCCGATGCCCTTGTTCCCCACCACTGTCAGCTACTTCATAGGGGTCAAGTCCAACGGAACAGTCGTTTCGACGAGCCCTGTTTACCAGGTTTCGGTCGTGCCTTCTTCGTTCGTCATTTCTGTTGCATTTCTGGTTGCGGTCATGTTAGTGCTGTTCGTTAACTGGCGCGAAGAGGTACTTGGTGTTGAGATGGACGTGTCGGGTTTATTCCTCTTCATCGCCGGTCTCATTATATGGGTCGTGGCTGCATTCGCGACCTCGCTTCCGTGGATCGACTTCACTGGTAGGACATCTGTTAGCCTTCTGCAGCTTTGGGACAGGTACGCACTGCACTTTGCGCCTTTCGCTCTACTCTTGTTGGGTCTATTCGGCTCGCTGCTTGCCTTCGCTGCCCGGATGTGGCTAGGCGGTCTTGTGCTGCTCTTCACCTTCGGTTGGGTTTATTACTTCTTGATCCCGCTCACGTCACTCAGCGCGAGCGTCGTTTCGCTTGGCTTCGGGGCTTACCTGGTGGGAATATGCATTGCTGCGTCTTTCCTGATCCCTGCAATCCTGAAGATAGTCCGTGGGTGATCGGCATTGCCCCGCCCCGACAACTATATACTGCTTTGCTGGCATAGGTGACTGACATGCGCCCTTCATGTGAGGTCGTTTCTCGCTACGTTTTGCCGGTCTTCAGGTCGATGGTTGCCAAGAATATGATGAGCAAGTATGCTGTCTCTCAGTCCGAGGTCGCATCAAGGCTGGGCGTGACCCAGGCTGCTATCAGCCATTACCTTAAGTCAAAGCGGGGCTCCAAGATGGCATCAGAGCTGGAAAGGATACCTGAGGTGAGGCAGGCAGTTGCCAGGATCTCCAAAGAGCTTATGCGCAAAGAAAGCGAAGACGGTCTTCTCTTCGAGGAGTTCTGCGCCCTCTGCAAGATAATCAGGAGAGATTCCTCGCTCTGGGAAAGGATGGAGGAGATATTAAGCAACCGGTGAAGATAGCCTCTCCCTGAATGAGTACCATCTCCTCCCCCTCTTCTCCACATGTCCCTCTGCTTCGAGGTACCTTAGGTACGCAATCACCTGGTTTATTGGAAGTATCATTCTGTAGGATGCCTGGTCTAGGTCCGTACCCCTGTAGAGCGATATCACAACGTCCTTGAGCGTCGCCCCTCCTTTGGTTACACGGAGCACCTCGTCCAGCCTTGAAACAAAGTGGGCTTCCAGCGCCTCGATATCTGCCCTCGCGAGTGGCGACCTCTCATGCCCGGGGTACACCCTGTTGAAGACCTTGAGCTTCTCCAGCGAATTGAACTCCTCCTTAAGATCCCTTACAGCGGTGCTGCCCTCGATCGCTGCGTCACCGCAGAAGACTCCTTCGCCGGCGACAACCCCAACGCTCCCATCGGTGTGCCCAGGCAAGCGTATGGTCCTCACCGCGCCTCCTGCAAGGCTTATTTCTGTAAACGTTTCGTAGACCGCCGGCCTGGAGAGAATCGAAGCTGCGGTAGTCAGCTTGATCCTGGCCTCCCCGAGGAGACTCGGATCAAAGCCCCCCTCTACTGCATGCTCGTATGTCTCTTCGAACAACCTCGAATAGTGGCTGCTGTAGTCTGCAAGCATCTCCGAGTCGGCTTCGTGAACCATCAGGGCTGCGCCCGTCTCCCGCTGGAGGTATGTGCCGAGGCTGAAGTGATCTAGATGCCCGTGTGTGAGCAGTATGGTGTCGAGATCCCATGCCCCTAACTTCTCGAGCGTTTTGCGTATGAACCTCCTGTTCTCCTCGCTGTCGATCCCCGAATCAACGAGGATCTTGACCTCCCCCTCCAAGAGATACGCATTCGTGCCCCTGCCGCTCCCGTACTCGCTAGGAAAAGGGACCCTTATTTGAGTGATTTTCATCTCAGCCACAATGGAATTCAACATTCAAGGGTATTTCTTTTTTGCCTCGCTTATCTTTCGCCCTCCCCTCCCTCTAGGAATACAAAAAGCCTAAATATAACGGAAGAAAATATAACGCAAAGAAATATATTTGGAGGCTGTTGTGGTGGGCAATTCAGCAGAGCTGGGCGAAGTCGAGGACAGAGTATTGAGACTAATGGCTTCGGACTCGCAGACCAGGTTCAGCTTCCAGGGCATGAAGCGGGCACTCAAGGTCCATCAGGAGAGGCTTTCTAGGGGGCTGAGCCGCCTCCACTCGCAGGGCTATATCTGGAAGGATAACGACGGGTACCTGATCACACCTAAGGGTAAGAGGGCAGCAGGGCGCTTGGGATCGGGATCCAAAAAGATCGTGGTCGGCACATCCTACATGCCCCCGGGAACTGGCTTGCAATACATTGAGAGCCAGCTCAAGGGGCGTTGGTTCGGCGGGATGCGCTGGCTAGGCGCCTCCTCAGAAGGCGACTCCAGGACCCTCAAATGGGTTAGCGAGGACGGGGACATACAAGTGGGGCTAAACTTCGGGCGCGACCTGCTCGAGGTGATGCTCGAATCTTTCCCCCCAAACGAGGAAGCAAGGGCGAGGGAGATGGCTTCGCGGCTCTTCGTGAAGATAATAAATGCGATTTACAGCAGGGGACAAAACCAGGAGAATTGAGTAGGCTCAAGTTTCAAAGGAGTGACTCGGTTCGACGAAATCTAGTCTATAAGATTCCCCGCCATGCAGTATGTACGTGTGATTGTTATGACAACAATCGTTGCACTAAGATGCGCTGACGGTGTTGTGCTCGCCTCCGACAGGCGCGCCAGCAAGGGCGGCATGATCGGATCGAAGGCTGTTAAAAAGATATACCCGATAGATGGCCGGAAGGCAGTGGCGATTGCCGGGCAGCTATCCGATGCCAATTACTTGGTCAACTTGGTGAAAGCCGAGGCCAAGCTCATGGAATTCAACAGGGGTTTCCCCCTCACAGTCAAGGAGGTTGCAAAACTGCTGTCGAACATGCTCTACTCTGGGATGCGGAACTATGCCCCGTACATAACGGAGCTTTTGGTGGCTGGAGTCGACGAGACCGGACCAAACGTCTTCGAGGCTGACATCAGCGGCGCAGTGACCGACGAGATGTTCACCTCCTCTGGCTCTGGATCTCCCATGGCTTACGGCGTGCTCGAGGCTTCATACAGGGAGGGCCTCACGGTCAAGGAGGGGGCTGAGATCGCGAAGCGGGCAGTGAGGTCTGCGATGGAGCGGGATCCCGGATCCGGGAATGGCGTCCAGATAATGGTGATCACGGAGAAGGGCTCGGAATTTCTGGATGCAGGGGGTGCTGCATAGATGTTGCCCAGGGGATCTGAGGGCGCTTACATGATGTACACGCCTGACGGGCGGCTTGTCCAGGTCGAGTACGCAGCCGAAGCGGCAAAATACGGGTCGCCCGTGGTCGCCGTGAGGGGCAAGGGATTTGCAGTGATGGTGGCGAGGACGAAGGAGCCTGACCCACTCCTGGATCCAATGGAGAAGATACACATGGTAGACGAGAACATAGGCATCGCTGGCGCAGGATTCACAGGGGACATACAATTGCTGGTAGATCAGGCTAGGGTCGAAGCACAGCGGCACAGGCTCGTCTTCGAGGATCCGATAGACGTAAAGACGCTCGTCAACCAGTTGGGGCAGTTCATGTACCAGTTCACCCGATACGGCAACGTGAGGCCGCTGGGCGCCTCTCTCATAGTTATAGGCTCAGACAGGGTAGGGACACACATATTCCAGCTTGACACGCGCGGTCTCCTGCTCAGCGGGAAGGCCTTGGCTATTGGCAAGAACAGCGAGGCTGCAATCTCGCTCCTGAGGGATGAATACAGGCAAGAGATCAGCATGAAGGGTGCCATCAACTTGGCTGTCAAGGCTCTCTCGAGCGCCGAGGACGGGGAGAGCCCTGTGGAGGTCGGCATTGCGAAGGGGATGTCTTTCAAGAAGATGTGCCTGAAAGACGCCCTCGAGTCTAAGGAATAGCTTCCAAATATTTTCTTTTTTTATTTTCCGGAATTCGAAGCGCATTGGTGTCGATGGCAATCGTTGGCAGAAGCACCACAAAAGGTCTTTTATTTCACAGATGCCTTTCTATAATGGTGCTGATGTTGATAGATGTCCACGCGCACCTGACGGATCCTGTATTCGGCGACCTGCCTGAAGTGATAAGAAGGGCAAAGGCTGCAGGAATCCTTGCGGTTGTGACTTCTATAACCGACCCGGCGGATTTGCCCAGAGCAAAGGAGATAATCGAGCGTTACAGCGGCTACGTGTATCTCACCGTTGGCCTGGATCCCACGCTCCTTTCTGAGGAGAAGCTCAGCGCATTCAGATCGGCGCTGAATTCTGCCCCAATTGTGGGCGTCGGGGAGGTGGGTCTTGATCACTTCTACATCAGGGATGCCCCCCTCATGGAAACCCAGGAACGTCATTTCAGGGAGTGCATAAGGGCTGCCATCTCTCTGGACAAACCTCTCGTGATCCATTCAAGAAGCGCCGGGAGGAAAGCCTTGGAAGTGCTCTACTCCGAGGGAGCCGAAAGGGTCCTCATGCACGCCTTCGACGGGAAGTCCGGAGATGCCTTGGCTGCGGCAAAAAAAGGGTATTTCTTCTCTATCCCAACTTCAGTGGTACATTCAGAGCAGAAGCAGAAACTGGTCCGCCTGCTGCCGCTCGAGTCGATGATGCTCGAGACCGACTCACCTGTCCTCTCACCTGTCAGGGGCGAGCGAAATGAGCCTGCGAACCTGGTGCACTCTGCAAGGAAGGTTGCCGAAATAAAGAGGATCCCGGTTGAGGAGGTTGTGGAAACTACCTCTGCAAATGCGTCGAGCTTCTACAGGATAACAGTCTGAAATTTACTCGTTCATGGTAATTGATTCTTTTATTTAAAAAAAATTTTTATATATGCTAATAAAAGTTAAAGTCGGCTATGGGGTAATAATTATGAAGACCTCGTACGTAATAGGTTTGGTTGTTGTAGCAATCATAGTGATCGCAGGGGCTTACTACTACACGACAACATTGAGCCAACAGCCGCAGCAGTTCAAGGTTGCCGCAATCTACATCTCCCCCCTGGAGGAGCCATGGAACCAGGCGCTGCACCAGTCCTTGTTGAAGGCAAAGAATGAACTTGGGATCGTATACAACTACTCTGAGAATGTTGGGGACTCGGCTGTTGCAATGGTGATCACGCAGTATGTTTCTGCCGGATTCAAGATGATCTTCCCGCACAGCTGGAGTTACCACCCCGTCACCAACGCGAGCGCTGCCCAGTACCGGAGCGTCTTCTTCGCACAGGGTTCAGGCATGAACATGAACTACGGCAACAACACGGTCCTCTATGATTACTACATCCAGGAAGCATCCTACGTTGCTGGCGCAGTCGCGGCCAAGATAACCAACACGAGCAAGATAGGCATCGTCACCGCTTTCCCTGGAGTCGGTGATGTAGACAACCTGCTGAACGGTTTCATTGCAGGCGCCAAATCGGTGGATCCTAACATCACCATCGTTATATCTTACATCTATGACTGGTATGCGCCGTCTAAGGCTAGAGAAGCTGCAGCTGGACTTATCGAGTCCGGCGTCGACGTGATATACTCCGAGAGATACGGCGCCTTCGAGGCATGCAAGGACAACACTGGCAAGATAATTGCCTATGCTTTCGGCAATATCGTGGATCAGAACAATGCATCTGATGTGGTGATCGGGAGCGTAGTGTGGGACACCTACCCGATGGTAAAGGAGCTCATACAGCGCGCCCAGAATGGGACTTTCACACCCGGGGAATACATCGCTTCGATGAGCAAGGGCACATCCAAGTTTGTCTGGAACCCGATCAACGCTGCCAAGTTCCCTGAGGTAAAGTCCTATAGCGACACGCTCGTGCAGCAAATAATCAACGGTTCAGTCGCAGTACCTATCAACTTCGGTTCACCGAACCCATAAGGGGTGGCAATTATGCCACTTCCCACCTTTTTTTTTGGGAACAGCGATGATAATTCGGCCCGCCGAAATGAGGATTATGCCATATTCCTCAAGGGCATATCCAAGACCTTTCCGAACGGCACCGTGGCAAACCAAGATGTGACCCTGGGCATATTGAAGGGTGAGGTCCATGCCATCCTTGGTGAGAACGGCGCCGGCAAGACGACCCTGATGAGGATAATCTCCGGGATCCTGAAACCGGACTCGGGGGAAATTTTCATTGATGGGAAGCCAGTCAAGATTAGGGACCCGAGGGATGCATCCCGGCTCGGGATAGGCATGGTGCACCAGCACTTCACGCTCATCCCTGAGTTCACCGTGCGGGAGAATGTTGCCTTGGTCCTTGCAACCTCGCCCTGGCTGGATATGAAAGAAATTGACGATAAGATATTCGCTGTATCGAGAGATATGGGGCTCGAGATCGACCCTGAATCTAAGATCGAGAGCCTCCCCGTCGGCAAGAGGCAGCTGGTCGAGATCCTCCGGCTCCTCTGCCAGGACGTTAGGGTACTGATACTCGACGAACCCACTTCGGTCTTGACCCCGATTGAAGTCGATTCCTTCTTCAAGATGATACGGGATTTGAAGTCCTCCGGCAAGACGATTGTGCTGATCACCCACAAGATGAAAGAAGCCCTCCAGATAAGTGACCGGATAACTGTCCTCCGGGGTGGGAGGGTGATCAGGACCATCCCGACCTCCGAGGCGAACGAAGCCCTCTTGGCATCGCTTGTGGTGGAGGGGATGGTGCCTGCCCCAACACTGGGGCGCGGCACCCCTGGCGATGCTGTTCTCAAGGTGGAGTCTCTGAAGGTGAACGACGATCGAGGGCGGACTGCGGTCGATGGCCTAAGCTTGGTTGTCAGGTCTGGGGAGATCGTCGGGATCGCAGGCGTGGCAGGCAACGGACAGAAGGAACTGGTAGAGGCAATAACTGGCCTGAGGAAGGTCGAGTCAGGGACCGTCAAGCTCTCCTCGCAAGACATCACGAATAAACCGACACGATTCATAATCGAGAAGGGCGTCTCCTACATACCGGAGGACAGGATGCACAGGGGCGTGGTGCTCACCATGGGGGTCCACGAAAACTTGGCCCTCAAGTGCATCGAGAAGCCGCCGATGAGCAAGAACAAGATAATCGACAGGGCATCACTGGTGAAGAACGCCGAGAGCCTGATATCCAGGTTCTCGATAAAGGCTTCGGATCCCTGCACGTCTGTCGAGAACCTCTCGGGCGGCAACATACAGAAGCTCATAGTTGCCAGGGAGCTTTCGAATGGCGGGGCGGTCCTCATAGCGGAGCAGCCGACCGCTGGCCTCGACATAAAGGCCTCCGAGGCCGTTCACCAAAAGCTCGTTGAGCTGAGATCGAAGGGGGTTGGGATCCTCCTCGTATCCTCAGACCTTGACGAGATAATGCGGCTGAGCGACAGGATATGCGTGATCTTCGGTGGCAAGATCGTAGGCGAGTTCGTGCCGGAGAACCTGGATATCGAAAGGCTCTCGAGGTTGATGCTGGGGGCTGAATGATTTGGGGGCGAACCAACTGACCATCTCGAGGGGCACAAAGCGCTCCATAGTTAAGGCACTGCTGTCGGTGGTGCTGACGCTGGCCGTGACGTCGGCAGTCTTCCTGATAAACAACGTCAACCCGGCGCTCGCATTCATCTACATGTTCCAGGGGGCATTCGGCGACATAAACCTCCTCTCTGAAACCCTGATAAGGATGACCCCCATACTGATCGTCTCGTTGGGCTTGGCCGTCTCATTCAAGTGCAAGATATGGAACATCGGGGCAGAAGGGCAGCTCTACATGGGGGCCATGCTTGGCACCATCGTGGCGATAGGCATCGGCGGCGGGCCGCTGTCTTTGTTGGCTGCTCTAGTCGTCGGGGCGGCGGGTGGTCTCCTGTGGGCTGCAGGACCGGCGCTCATGAAGGTCAAGCTCGGGATCAACGAGGTGATCACAACATTCCTCATGAACTTCGTCGGGATCTATCTCGTGCAGTGGATGATCTCTTACCCCTTCAGGAGCCCTGATACT
>JARYLH010000053.1 GCA_029907755.1 Candidatus Methanosuratincola sp. | reverse complement strand
GCCATGGACGTTCTGCACGAAGATTATGTTAGCGAAATCCCCCACAGCGCTGAGCTGGCTCGGGGTGATCACTATGAACTGGACATCCGAGTTCTCGTTCATGAAGGAGAACAGCATCCGCATCATCGCTTCCCTGTTGAAGGGATCCATGTGCACGTCGAACTCATCGACCGCCCTCACCGGGGACTTGAGCTGGTGCTGCAGCGCGAGCAGGAAAGCCATCGTCGCTACTGCGCGCTCGCCCCCGCTCTGCGCGTATGCATCGAGCAAAACCGGAGAGGCCCCCCTGAAACCAACAGTCACCTCGATCCCCGCCTTCTCGGGATCGTCCATGTTCGATAGGCGTATCTCGCCCGTCCCCCCCACCCTGTTAAGGACGCCCCTGTATATCGGAGTTATCTCAGCGACCAGCCTCTCGAGGACTTCTCTCCAGATCCTCTTCCTCTCGGCAATCTCCTCAATCAGGTGCTTTCTGTTCTCTCCAACTACAGCCGCCTTCTGCTTCAGCTCCTGATATGTCTTCTTGTATGCCTCGTACATAGACGGGGCATCTTCGGGTACGTCGCCGAGCGAGAGGAGGTGGGCGTTCACATACCTGATCTCGTCCGAGATCTCCACGAGTGTTCTTGCAGTCTGGATGCGCTCCCCAGCATCTTTGGCTCCACGCTGCGCCTCTGCAAGCAGCTCTTTCGCGTCTTCAAGACCAGATTTCAGATCGCCGATCTCCCGGTCCAACTCGTCTGCGCGGTACCGCATCACAGCCTCTTCGACCCTGGTATCGACGTAAGATCGGACTATCGAGTCAAGCCTTTCGTCGGACATGCCCCTCTCGCGGAGCTTGTCGGGAACAGATAGGAGCGCCCTCAGCCTCTCTTTTTCTGCTAAGTAATCAGACCAAAGCCGCTCAGCCACCGCCTTCTTCTGCGCGATCCCCTTCCTCAGATCCTCCAGCTGGGCCGACTTGAGGCGGATCCGCTCCTCGATCGAGGCAACAGCCTTCTCGTTCTTAATGATCTGAGCCCAGACCATCTCCCTCTCCAAGTAGGACTTCTTCTCCAAGAGGCGTTTCTTCTCCTCATAACGGTCGTTCAGGTCCTTCCAGTATGCGAGCGTCTGCTCTGCACTGCTCAGGAGCTGCGTCGTGGCCTCCTCCTCCCCCAGGATTCGGCTCAGCTTCTCCTCGGCGTCGAATATCGCATTCCGGTACGGGAGGAAGCCCACAGCCTCTTCCACCATCCGGAGCTTCTCCTCAGGCGAGGTTATCGCGAACTCCTCTATCATGTTCTGGTGCATTATTATTAGCATGTTGTCCGGGTTCATCCCGACGCTCTTGAAGAGACGGTTCACGTCGAATTTGCTCGCCTCTTTCGAGTTGATTTCAAACCAGTAAGTCCCGTCCTTCTTGAGGTACCTAGAGACGGTTATCAGGTCGCTGTTGATGAGTGGCACGGGCCGCTTCCCGTCCACAGCAGCGTTGTTGAGTACGAGCGTAACCCGGGCCGTTTCCTTCCCCCGCCTTATCAGATCCGAGAGCTTCCTTGACCGCTCGGTATAGCTCTGACCGGTCGCGACAGATATTGCAAGCAGGATCGAGGACTTGCCAGCGCCGTTCGGGCCAGATATGAGGTTAAGCCCCCGGTTAAGCTGCACCCTAGCGTACTCGTACGACATGAAGTTCTCGAGTATCACCTCAGACAGAGTGAGCCTGGCCATCGAATTCACCGAGGGGCTTCCCCTTCCATTTTATGCCTAATAAACCTGCCTTATCCCTGCAAGAGTCGATAACAGGCAGTCATTTATATTGACTTCGCTGGGGCGGAATCAGACTAGCTGGGCGGGCGCAAGGAACCTCATTAAACATGAAACGCAAAGTGTTCAGAAAAAAGCTTATGAATGTTTCCAATAATCATTTAAAAGCATAGGCGATGGTCATTGGAGAAAATAGAGGTAAAGAGCCTTGCCCACAATGGTGTCCTCATCCCGGCATACAAGCCCGTCGGGTTCAAGATCCGCTTCAGGGGGCAGGAGATCGCGCTGGACAAGGACCAGGAGGAGATGGCCGTCGCCTGGGTCAAGAAGCTCGGGACGGAGTACGCAACGGATAAGGTATTCATCAGGAATTTCTTCCACGACTTCGGTAAGGCCCTAGGGATAAAGGGGAAGGTCAAGCCGGAGGATTTCGATTTCTCTGAAATTACGAAATGGGTTGCGGAGGAGAAGGCCAAGAGGGAGGCCATGACCAAAGAAGAAAGGAAGGCGCTGTCTGCAGAGCGCAAGAGGATCAGGGAAGAGAACAGGCTGAAGTACGGCTATGCCTACGTAAACGGCATGCCGATGGAAATTAGCAATTACATGGTTGAACCCGCTTCGATCTTCATGGGAAGGGGGGATCACCCGATGCGAGGGCGATGGAAGCCCGGAGTCAAGTCAGAGGACGTTACGCTGAACCTATCCCCCGACGCCCCTGTCCCGGAGCCGCCAGATGGCGATAGGTGGGGGGGCGTGATCTTCGACCCGGGCTCGCTCTGGGTTGCCAGGTGGAAGGACAAGCTCAGGGATAAGATGAAGTACGTGTGGCTCTCTGACACTGCGTACATCAAGCAGGTCAGGGACATCGAGAAGTTCAATAAGGCGTGGGAGCTCGAAGGCAAGATCAAGGAGGTAAGGGACCACATACTTACCGGCCTGGAGTCGCAGGATCCCCTGCAGAGGAAGGTCGCGACGGTCTGCTACCTGATCGATGTGCTGAAGATGAGGGTCGGGGACGAGAAGGACGAGGACGAGGCGGACACAGTAGGTGCCACAACCCTCAGACCAGAGCACATCAGCATAGACGAGGATAAGGGTGAAGTGACATTCGACTTCCTCGGGAAGGACTCGGTGAGGTGGATCAGCACCATCAAGCCGCCCGCAGTCATCATCAAGAACCTCAAGGAATTCATAGAAGAAGGGAAGGAGACGGTGTTCAACGGCGTGAGGTCGCAGAAAGTGAATGCTTACCTGGCGGAGATAATGCCTGGGCTGACCGCCAAGGTCTTCAGGACCTACCACGCATCGACGACGACAAAGGGCTACCTCGAGAAGGCGGAGGTCGAGAGGGACGACCCTGCCTTTGTGAAGAAGTACCACGCTACGATGGCCAACCTGGAGGCTGCGAAGGTCTGCAACCACAAGAGGAAGCTCCCCAAGACGTGGGAGGAGTCGCTGAGGAAGAAGGAGGATCGGCTCAGGGCACTGAAAGAGAGAGATGCCAAGCCCGACAAGATAAAGGAGCTCCAGCTAAGGATCAAGGCTATGAAGGCGACCAAGGACTACAACCTCAACACGTCCCTCAAGAACTACATCGACCCGAGGGTCTATGCAGACTGGGGACGGAGGATAGACTTCGACTGGAAGCTATACTACTCAAAATCCCTCCAGAAGAGGTTCGCCTGGGTAGAAAAGGAAATTAATGTGGCACGATTACCTGGACAGTGATGTCGCTATGGTCTTGGCCGGGAAGGTTTTCATCGTAAAGGAGGAAATAGACATCCCGACTATCTCCGGCAAGCTCAAGGGCTACCGGACGGAGCAGGATTTCGAATACGGAGGCGAGAAGATCCCGCTGATCACTGAGGTAATGAAGCTCAGCATGACGCAGGACTCGCTCGAAGGGGTTCTCTCGCAGGACTATGCGTTCACAGTGCACCACCGGGACGGTGAGAAAGTGGTGACCAAGACCTCTGAGTCGCCCTTCACGTTCCACAAGTCTGGGGAAAGGATCTTCCTCATTGTGCTGGAGAAGAAGAGGGCCGCGAACAACATAGCCAACCTCCTCAGCAAGATACTGTTCATCTCCGTTGGGGGGATAGTGGAAAGTAGGATACATCCGGAGACCCTCAAGAAGTTCCACGAGCAGAACCCAGAGGACACAAAAGTCATCTTCTTCGACGGGGTGAACATACCCAACATCAAGAAGCTCTCCCTCTACGGTTCGGGTCTTGCGAACACTGTCCTGTACTCAGACTACTCCTCCAGGGGAGGGATCTGGTACATTGTGTTCAAGTCTAGGAAGTACGGGATAGTAGTCGGGGTGACTAGGAACGGGGTCGTGACAGCGTTCAGCGAGGTCGAGCCTGCAGAGTTCCTTTCCTACATAAAGACTGAGATAATACCGCTCATTTCTTGAGCGGCTTCCTTGTTTTATTGCCAGCATTGCCCAGCAGATCGAAGTAGTCGCGGACAGCCCTGCCCCTGAGGCAGAACATCACCGCAACCCTCAAGAAGAGAGGCAATATGTAGAGGAGGACGGGGTTTGCGAGGTACATGTACACGTACATGACCACGTTGAGGCCGCTAAAGAGCAGACCAAAGACCCATGCCCACTTTGCCCCAGACCTGAAACCTATAATCAGTATGAAGTCGAAGAAAGCGAACATGTAGGCCGCGAAGAAGTCGAAGGTCCCGAACTGCTCGAAAAACGGCGAAAAGAATGGCAAGATCAGGTCAATGGCAACTAGCGGGACCTGGAGGGCAACCATCAAGAGTACGAGCCGCGGCATGCTTCTCAAAGGAAACACCGAGGTTAGAAGGGATTGCTCTTGGTATTTATCTTTTTGTCACCATTTTCGAACGGACGCGTTCTCCTCGCAAGAAATCAGTACTACCCTGCGAGGCACCCGTAAGCTACCACACCCCCACGGATTAGGGCAGTCCAGCGAAGTTGAAATAAAAAATAGGATGGGTCAGAGGCTCATCAGCACCAGGCGGATATCTGACAGGGGGTAAGTATCGACTGCAAGCATATAAGGCCCGGAGAGGTAGACGGCAGAGGCGTTTCCTATCACGTTTTTGACGACCGCGGAATACTGGGCGCTCGCAAGGTCCCTCGTGGGGAAGGAGAAGACATCGTGCTTCACAATCGAGGTCGAGCCGAACGCTGCGCTCATTACCCAAGAGATGTTGAACTGGTTGATGTCAGCCCTGTAATAGGAGACCACAAAGCTATCGGATCCTCCGGTGGCAAGGAGGTAACCGGTCTTGTACGAGTCGTTATCGAAGAGAAGCTGGCTGGCTCCGATTATCGAGGCTATTGCCTGGAATGCGGCTGAATCGCCCTCGCTGTAAAGCAAGGAGTTGTTGTAGACGCATAGCCATGCGCCGGAAGCGGTTGAACCGTTGCTCGCTGGGATCCTGTAGACTGGCACGCCAAGCGAGTATGACGGCGTGATGTTGCTCCCCTGCAATGCCCCGGAGACCCTACCCCTGACTTCATCCCCAACCCCAAGTATCGAAACTCCGGTGTAGTTGGAGGCGATGAGATCAATCCCGAAGGTTATCTCGGAAATGTTGACCTGTATCTCAGGATCGGATATCGAGAGGACGGTTTCGGAGAGCAGGTCAGGGAATATCGAGAGCTTTGTTATGTTCAGGAACCTGAACTCGTATGCATCAGCCGGGATGTATCCCATCCAGACCTGAGGCTTGAAGTTCTGGGGCGACGGCAGCGGCGTTGTCTTCGGCCCGCTGCCTGCGAGGAGTATCCCCAGGGTGGAGACCACCAGAGCCGCAATTATGAGTATCCCGACAATCTTTGCCTTGTTAGAAGGCTGATCCTTCTTTTTACGCCTGGCTTTCTCTTTTGTCATCGGTATCACTAATCACGGAAAACATTTAGGAACGGGGTTATATAGGCTCTCCTGAAGGTTTGCACTTTGAGGATCCTAATTGCAGACTTCATAGTCCTTAATATTATTTCATTGGTAATCTCTGCTCTCGGTTCTTTATTGGAGAGGGAGCCACTCAACACATTCGTCCTTGTCACGTTCCTTTTGAGCGGCATTGTGCTGATTTTTGGCGGCTATCTGGGCTTCTTCGTCTCGAGCGCAAGCTATAGCAAGCTTTTTGCATACCTGAGGCTGAGGAGGGAGGCGAAGGGGGAGGAACAGAAAAAAGAGGTTAAAGAGAAGCCTGAGAAGAGGGGGCTACGGATGGTCGCTCTTGGGGTTCTGCTGTTTGTGGAAAGCCTCGCACTGACTTTACTCATGATTTAATG
Source organism: Candidatus Methanosuratincola sp. (assembly GCA_029907755.1). Lineage (GTDB taxonomy): Archaea > Thermoproteota > Methanomethylicia > Methanomethylicales > Methanomethylicaceae > Methanosuratincola. The sequence continues at coordinate 3,337 of JARYLH010000053.1, read as the reverse complement.
AACTCTGCTTTGCACGAATATACCAAATCTTCCGAAAATATGGGAATTAAGCAGACTTAAAAATAAAAAAAAGGGTGTTTATTTTTTCCTCATTCCGAGGGCGATTGCGACTATCAGCGCTATTATTGCAAGCCCAATGCCGGCATATGCCATATTTGTGGCATTCGCTAGCTGCGCAGTCAGGTCATTGACCTTTGTGTTGAGCGCGTTCACCTGGTTGGCGTATGACGAGATCGCATTATCGACAGAGATCACAGTTACGCTCTTGGCTGGAGTGGTCTGCGGATCAATGACTTTGCTGATGCTCTCGTATGGGTAGCTCGGACCTGAGGCTGCTGAAGCAGCAGCTGTCTTGGCTCCGACTCCGGTCAACTGGACCTTGAAGTAGTAGGTGCCAGTCTGAGTTGGCGTATAGCTCATCTTGTAGTAGCCACCGGTATTCACTACGGTTTGTGCCACCGGCGTCCAGGTCGAATTGTCGGTGCTCATGAGCAGGAGCGCAACGATCCCATCCTGCTCCAGAGCGATCACCGGATCGATGTCGAATGTCCCTTCGAATGTGATAGGCTCTCCGAGGAGGTAGCTCGAAAGCACAGTGGGCCCTGAAGGGGTCACCCCAACCGAGTATCCAGCCATTGCAAGTAGCTCTTTGGCTTTGGACGGGTTGTATTCCCTAGCGACTATGCTTGAGTTGTAGTATGGGCTAACAGGGTTCACGTGCACCGCAGCCGGCTCACCGAAACCACCCAGGAGGTTGTCAATGATCAGCTGTCTAGGTATCAGGTAGTCCATCGCCTGGCGTACGTACCTGGCTGCCTCGGCGGCCCTTGCGGGGTTCGACTTGCCGAGCGGGGTATCGACGCCTGTGCCGAAGACGGGGTGGCGCATGTTGTACCCGAGCTGCTGGATCCCTGATCCCCTCAGCTCGTAGTTAGCCGCGAAGTCCAGGTTCCCTGCCTTGTAGTCGTTGCCGAGCTGGTAGTTCTGGTCCAGTATGTGGACCTGCCCGTTCTTGAGCGCAGCTATCGCGCTGTCCTTCTCGACGATGTACCTTATGTAGAACTTCTGGACGGTGAAATAGCCCGCGGACTCGAGCCTCGCCTTGTCCCAGTAGTTGTTGTTCTTCTCAAGGGTGACTATCGCTGAAGTTGGCTCGTAGCTCTTGAATACGTAGGGACCAGTGCCTATCGGTCCTGAGAAGGTCTTGCCGTTCGAAACATAGGTACCAGTACCGCTATTGAACGGGTGGGTCTTCCAGTCCTCGAATGGGACCGCCTCAAGCACGTGCTTCGGCAGGATCGCGACTCCGTCGCCCTCCGGGTGGAAGGTCGCGACAGGCTTGCCAAGACCGCCGAACTCAGCGATGGTTATTCGGACCGTGTTGGCATCGAGCGCCTCTATCCTAGCAGGTCTCGTGCCGCTCACGTTTGCTGGAGCGGGGTAATAGGCAACAGGTTCGTCGCCGCTCAGATCAAGAACGAGCCTCGAGGTCGTTCCGTCAGAGTATACGAAGGTTATGTCGTCGCCGATGTAGCCTGCCTCGAAACCAGACTGCTGGGAGCCGGACTGCGGGTTGAGGTAGGCGAGGAACGAGAAGACGACATCATCTGCGGTCATCTTGATCCCGTCATGGAAGTAGACGTCGTCCCGGAGGTGGTACGTGAAGGTGCTGCCATCGCTAGAGATATCTAGCGAGGTGCATATGCCAGGCTCGTATTCATAGTCGGAGGTCAGGGTGAAGAGCGAATCGAAGATGGCATTGAAGACCTCAGTGTCGTACCAAGAGTTCGAGAGCGGCGGATTTATGTCAAGCAGCTCACCGGTCGTAGCGAGGACGACCTCGTTGAGGCCGGTCAAGTACTGCGGCACAGGGCCGAGGTTGTCGAATATCCACTCGTAGCCGTTGAAGTCAAGGCTCTTGGAGGCGGTGAAGATAGCAGTGGAGAAGAATATCTGGGAAGCGGGGACATCGATGTACTGGACATACTGCCAGTCCTTGAAAGCAGTTATGCCTTCGTTATTGTATCCTGAGGTCATGAACTTCTCTATCAGGGCGTCAGACTGCGGGTTTTCCCACAGCATGTAGTTAGAGTTGGGCGGCGTGTTTGCGCTGTAGTAGATCTGGAATGAGCCTGCGAACGGAGCCACTGGAGAGCCGGGCGTCCAGCCTATGAAGAGGGCGTCGAAGCCACCCTGATCGTAAGTCTTGCCTATCATCGACGGTTCAGGGGTGAGGATCCTGTCATATACAGAGCCCCATCCCAAGAATACGACTCTAGCATCGATGCCCACTGACTTGAATGAGTTTGCTACGATCAGAGCCCATTGTCTCCTTAGTAGGTTTGCGCTTCCTGGGGCAACCATCGTAATTTTGAAGATACCGTCAGGCGTAGCCTCAACTGTCGGCACCGGAGCGATTGCTAGCATTGACCCAAGCAATATAAATAGCATTGCGGCTGCAAAAATTTTGGACTTCATTTCGATTTCACCAATCTACACACTCTGTGTAGTTGATCAATTATAGAGGCAGAACCTATTTAAAAACTACCATAAAACTATAAAAAAAACAATCAACAAGTTTGGAAAAAACAAAAAAACAAAGCGCCAATCAAGATCACATGAAGTTCAAGGCATAATGGCATGCCACGAAATGATCCTTGTCGATCTCTTCGAGCCTCGGCTTCTCCCGTTTGCACTTGTCGGTTGCGTACTGGCAACGCGGGTGGAACCTGCAGCCGGAGGGAGGGTTGATCGGGCTTGGGACCTCCCCTGGAAGGAGTATCACGTCCATTTTTCTGGACGGGTCAGGAATAGGTACTGCGGAGATCAAAGCGCGGGTATACGGGTGGATCGGGTGTTCGAAGTGCTTCTCCGTGGGCGCAGATTCGACTATCTCGCCGAGGTACATAACGACCACGCGGTGGGATATCTGACGGACAGAGCTCAGGTCATGGGATATGTAAAGGTAGGATATCCCCAAGTCCTTCTGTAGGTCCATCATGAGATTCAGTATCTGCGCCCTGATCGAAACATCCAAAGACGAAACGGGTTCGTCTGCCACAATAAACTTAGGTTCGACTGCGATTGCCCTGGCGATGCAGATCCTCTGCCTCTGCCCACCGCTGAATTCGTGAGGGTATCTCTCGGCATGGTACGGCTCCAGACCGACCATAGATAGTAGCTTATAGACCCTATTCTCCCATTCCTCTTTTGGTATATGGCGGTGTATCTTGAATGGCTCGCTGATGATGTCGTATACTGTCATTCTAGGATCCAGCGAGGCATACGGATTCTGGAATACCATCTGCATCGATCTTCTGAGGAGAGACTTTTCCTC
>JARYLH010000052.1 GCA_029907755.1 Candidatus Methanosuratincola sp. | reverse complement strand
CGAGTTGGAACTGAATACCCCCATGCAATTAGGACCGATGATCCGGACCCCGCGTGACCTTGCTGCCTGGACCACCTTGCGCTCAAGATCAGAGTGCCCAGACTCTCCGAATCCGGCTGAGACCACTATCGCGAACTTCACGCCCCTCTCACCGCATTCGACAACCGCATCATAAACCAGGCTGCTCGGGAGGGCGATCACTGCAAGGTCAATCCCTTCAGGCAGTTCGGTAACGGATCTGTGGCAGCGTATGCCCAGCACTTCATCCGCTCTCGGATTCACTGCATAGATCTTGCCGCAGTAACCCCCATTCAATAGGTTGCGGAGCAGGACATGACCCCATGCCTCGGGATCCCTAGAAGCCCCGACAACGCAGACAGACCGTGGCGAGAAGAGGCGTTCTATTGAAGCGCCCATGCTTTAAACTAGGTGCTTCATGCTAAAAAAAGGACGCCTCTCATTTCCCGAGGAGGTGCCGGAGCACCTCATACACCCTGTTGGCGAATTCTTTCTTCACGGCGGAGAGGTTCGCAACTTTCTTGAGAAACTTGATCGAGACAACTTTTGTTGCGGTGTATTCAACCGCAATATCTTCCCTGTAGGCATCCCTGAGGCACTCAATGAGCAAGTTAACGAGATCGTGTGCCAGAGTGTTCCGCCTGCGCTTCAGCTCGAAAGAGAAGTCTTCCGCCTTCATTTCGTCAAATATACGGATCTCGTTGACCGCAGCGTTAAGCGCAGGGAGAAGGAGGTTCTCGATCTCCCAGACATCGATCGTTAGACTCAGCCCCTTTTCCGGGCTGATCCCGGAGAGGATCTGGGACGAGAGCCTCTCTGACGCGTCGTAAAGCACCTTCTCGAGCTCCAGCCCTGATAGAGCTTCCTTGCGATCATTGAATTGTGGCTTGGGCAAAAATGAGCCTCCTCACTTATAAAGAGTGCACGCAAGCTGAAATATCTTTCTAGATCTGTGCAACAAATGGCAAGTGTTATTAGGTCTCCATAGCCGTAATTCAGATCACAATACAGGGGTGGCTGCATTGCCTCGGAGGATCGTCCCAAGAGCCAAGAGATCAGGAAAGATGTACTTCAATGCCTCGAACGTCTCCAGCAACATGGGCCTGAAGGAGATAACCGAGATAGTCTTCACGAATGCAGAGTCCTATAAGGAGATAGCCACCCTCATACTTGAATGGATAAAGATCAAGAGCGACCGCGAGAACAGGGGATATCCGAGGTGGGTGACAACCCAAGAGCTTTCAGACTACATCAACGAGAGGCTAAAAAAACGGAGGAGGAGCGCGGCCTACACCGTTATCAAGGATTACCTTTTGCCGCTGGGAATACTCGAGTACAGGATCTCGGAATCGAAGTACGTCATAAGCAGGGATTTCGCAGGCGCGCTCAAGAGGCTCGCGGATGCCTATACGAAATGGACCGCATAGTATATAACTCCGTTATAACATAGGGTTGAGGGGGATGGACTACGGAAAAAGAGAACCCTAAATGGGCTGGCGTTGGCTCAAAGTTTGCCCACCTCACGGCAGCTCACCCTTGCTTTGGCGTGAAGGCACACTTCACAGCCGCAAGGATCCATCTGCCGGTAGCGCCGAGGTGCAACATCCAGTGCAGATACTGCGTGAGGAAGATCGACAAGTGCGAGCAGAAGCCCGGGATCGCAGCCTGCATAATGGATGATGAAATGGCGCTCAAGAGGCTGGAGGCAGAGTTTAAGAGCAGCCCAAGCCTGAAGGTTGTCGGCATAGCCGGACCTGGTGACCCCCTCGAGAACGAGGCAACTTACCGGGTGCTCGGACGGATAAAAGACAGCTACCCCGACCTCATACTTTGCCTCTCGACGAACGGTCTGCTGCTTGAGGATGTGGCAGAGAGACTGAAGGATAGCGGAGTCAGGACTGTCACGGTCACAATCAATGCTGTTGATCCAGAAGTGGGATCAAAGATCTATGATTGGGTCAGGTACAAGGGGGAAACACTCGAGGGCACCAAGGGTGCAGAGCTGCTGATAAAGAAGCAGCTCCGCGGAGTTGAAGAGCTTGTGAAACGGGGGATAGTCGTCAGGATAAACACCGTCCTGATACCAGGGGTCAACGAGGACCAGATCCCTCGCATTGCAGAGGAGGCTTCAAAGAGGGGCGCAAGCCTGATGAACATAATCCCGCTCATACCGCAGCACGGTTTCAAGGAGCACAGGAGGCCGACGTGCAAAGAGCTCGAGGAGGCGAGGAATGCAGCGGAGAAGTACCTCCCGCAGTTCAGGCTCTGCCGGCAGTGCAGGGCTGATGCAGCAGGGATTCCTGGCAGAGAGAAGGGGGGCGGGGCGGCCTCTGAATACTTCCACGGGTAATCGCTCACTTGTTTTTTAATAGTGAGCGGATGTCCTCTGCCCGCATGAACCTCTCCTTACCTTGGTGCCTCACCCGCATGGAAAAGCTCTTGGGCACAATTATCGAGGTCGATTGAGAGATGGGAACCTCGACATGGACCTCTTGGGTGCTGCTCAGGGGCCTGTGCTCAAGATCAACCGTCTCACCTACGGACGGCATTATGATTTCGCCAGTGTGCTGCTTGACTGACTCTGCAAGAGACTTGAGGCTCTCCTCATCGCCGTGGACTAGCACGAGCCTCTCAGGCTTGATCCTCGAGATGTAGTTGCATAGCTCGTTGTGCATTGCGTGCGCAGATATGTCAAAGTGGGCCACTTTGCAGCGGACGTTGACCTCCCTCGACTCCTTTGATATCATGTCCCTAAGGGTAAAGTTCCTCACTCCGGACATGAGCTGGTGTCCGGTAGTTCCCTCCTCCATATGACCGCAGAGGGCAATCAGGTTCTTCTCGTCCGGCGCCATCTTTATCATATGCCAGACGCTCCACCCGCCCCTAAGCATCCCCGAAGGTGCAAGTATTATGCACGCGCAGTCTCTCTGGTAGAGGCGTTTCCTTTCTGATATGCTCTTGAAGGTCCGGAGGGCCTCCCAGCGGAAGGGGTTGATGTTGTTGAATAGGTATGCCCGCCTAACCTTATCGTCCATATAGATCAGGAACTGCTCATATATCCGGAGCGTTTCGATCGCCATCCCTTCCAGGTAGACCTCCACGTTCGGGATCTTGTTCCAGCTGTCCTTGAGTATCTTGAGTATCTCCTGCGCCTTCCCCACTGAGAATGTTGGTATGAGTATCTTCCCGCCGGATTCTATCGTCGACCTGACCGATTCGAGGAACTCCTTGCCGGTCTCCTCTCTGCTCTTCCTGTTCTTTCCCCCGTAGGTCCCCTCGCATATCAGCACGTCAGGGTAGACAAGGTCTTCAGTACGCCAGTACCTGAGGTGGTTGGAGGAGGTCCCCAGATCTCCCGAGTACACGAGCCTGAAGCCTTTGTACATTATCTCAGTCATCGTTGACCCCAAGATATGACCGGCGTTGTGGAAGTTCACGCTTATCGAGTCGAGCTTGAAGACCTCATGGTAGGTCGTCGGGACCGCCAGCTTGTTCAGCACTTGGTGCATCTCCTTGGAGGACCACAGGCGATCCTCCTTAGACCACTCCCTCTCCATTATCGACAGCTCGTCCTGCCAGAGCAGCTTGACGAGCGCGAGTGTTGGAAGGGTCATGAAAACCTTGCCCTTGAAGCCCCTCCTCACAAGCTCAGGGATGGCCCCGGTGTGGTCCAAGTGCGCGTGGGAGACGAATACGGCATCCAAGTTCTCGATGCTAGTTCCTGAGAAGTCGGGCAACGCCTTTGGTCCGGTGGCAGCGGGGTCTATGCCGCAGTCGAGGAGGAAGTGGTGGTTGTTAACATCTAGGCGAATGCATGAGCGCCCTACCTCGCGTCCTGCGCCTAGCAGCCTCAGCTGGGGCATCACGAGAAACCTCAATATCCAATAATGGTTGGAGTTCAATCTTTTTAAAGGTTTTTATCTAAAAAAATTTCAAGCGGATCTTTTGCCGAAGGAATGCAAAGATAAATAGACCCTCAGGGATACCCTTTTAGAAGGGAAAGAAGGGAGAGCATCAAAGAATGTCTGCAATTTTGGAGATAACAGACAAGGATTTTGAGAGTTTCCTAGACGGAAACGGGATTGCAGTTGTGGAGTTCTGGGATCCTTGGTGCAGCATCTGCAGCGAGATGGCGCCAGTTTACGAGGAGCTTGCGAGGAAGTATTCAGGCAAGGCAGCCTTTGCAAAGCTTAACATGAGGGAGAACAGGAAGAAGCCAGAGGATTATGAAGTCTATGTCACGCCCACGTTCATCTTCTTCAGGAACGGCAGAGAGGTCCACAGATCGGGGGGACTAATGGAGCCAGGGGAGCTTGAGGAAGAGCTCAAAGAGCGGCTCCTCGGACCATGATTGGGGACAGTGGTTTGCGATGATAAGGGCCGTTGCCACCGACGTAGACGGTACGATCACGGACGACAATTCAATAATCGACATCGCGGCGATCGAGGCAATAAGAAGGCTGGAGGGGAGGGGGATAAGGGTCATACTCTGCTCGGGTAACGCGCTATGCATACTCAAGGCGCTCTCCAGGTACATAGGGTGCACGGGGCCGACGGTCGCTGAGAACGGAGGGGTCGTCGAATACAGAGGGAAGATAAAGATCCTAGGCGAGAGGGGGCTCGGCAGGAAGGCAATCGATCACCTCAGGTCGCTATACGGCGATCTGATCAGGGAGGCATGGTCGAACCCTTACAGGTACGTCGATGCTGCGATAATGAGAACGATTGATTACGACAAAGTGGCATCTGAGGTGAACAAATTCGAAGGGGTCAAGGTCATCGACAGCGGATTCGCATACCACATCCTGGACAAGAGGGTCGACAAGGGAGTTGGCCTCCTCGAAGCGCTCAGGTGGGCCGGGCTAAGCAGGGAGGAGGTGGTAGGCGTGGGAGACAGCTTGACAGACGCCGAGCTGCTTCGCGCCGCAGGGACCAGGTGCGTCGTGGCCAACGCGGACGAGTCGATCAAGAAGGAGGCGGACTATGTCTCCAAGTCCGCATTCGGGAAAGGTTTCGCTGAGATAGCTGATGCGATCCTGTCAGGAGAGATCGGGAGCCCTTAAAGGGTGAATCTCGTGGGATGCTGTTCCGGAAGTAGGGAGCTCGGTGAGCTCTACGACAGGATAGCAGACGAGTTCGCTAGGGTCCGGAGGAGGGCCTGGCCGTCGATCCTCGAGCTGAAGGGAGGCAGCGGGATGGCCCTCGATCTCGGTTGCGGCACAGGGAGAAATGCGGCCGCGCTGGCATCTTTCGGGTATTGCGTCGTGGCAGCAGACTTGTCAATCGGTATGCTCAACACTTTCAGGAAGAGGTTCTCCCAGCGGGGGATGGCGGCGATCAGGTGCGACGCGCTCCATCTCCCTTTCAGGGAGGGGTCCTTCGACGCTGTCGCACTCGTGGCGGTCATACACCACATAAGGGGAAGGGAGAACAGGCTGAGGGGGATGGCAGAGGTCTGGAGGGTGACCAAATCCGGGGGGCGGGTCCTAGTTACGGCCTGGTCCATCCTCCAGGCTAGGTTCCTGAGAAGGGGCATAAGAATCGTCTCCAGCCCCCTGAGGGGGCAGGAACTTGGCGATCTGATCGTCCCGTGGGGGAAGAAAGGAGGCAGGTTCTACCATCTCTTCACCAAGCTGGAACTGGAAAGGATGGTCAGGAGATCGGGCTTCAGGATAATCAAGTCATACGGGGAGAGAATAAGGGGGAGGCTCCCGGAGAACTGGGTAGTACTCGCCGAGAAGGTTTGACATGGATGGAATCTGAAAAAGAAGGAGCCGTTGAGAAGGCAGCAAGGAGAATCATAGAACAGCTCAAGGAGGGCGGAGTAGGGAAGGATAAGCTAGCCCGTATGAAATACAGGGTCTGCAGAGAGGAAGGGCTCGCCAAGGTCCTCAAGGATCATGAGATTGCAAGGCACCTGAGGGGCGATGAGGGCTGGCTACGCGAAGTCCTCAAGGGGAAGAAGGTGAGGGGGGCTTCGGGGATCTACACGGTCGCTGTGATGACCAAGCCCTCAAAGTGCCCGAAGGATAGACCGTGCCTCTACTGCCCCGGCGGGGTCGAAGCGGGTACACCGCAGAGCTATCTCGGCAAGGAGCCGGCGCTCATGCGCGGCCTCCAGACGGGCTTTGATCCATACCTCCAGGTGAGGTACAGGATCGACCAGTACGTGGCGATCGGGCATACGCCCTCCAAAATACACCTGATCATCATGGGAGGCACTTTCCCAGCTGCCGATCTCGAGTACCAAGAGTGGTTCATGACCAGATGCCTCCAGGCGATGAATGATTTCCCTGAAGTGAAAGGCTGGAGGTGGCAGTACCTAGATCGGGCAATGGAAGAGAACGAGCTCGCGGGGATCAGGTGCACAGGGGTCACCCTCGAGACGAGGCCAGATTGGGCGGGCGAGAGGCAGACAGACAGGATGATAAGGCTTGGCGCGACCCTCGTGGAGATGGGTGTACAAGCATTGGACAACAGGATCCTCTGGCTCGTGAACAGGGGGCACAGCGTTGAGGATGTGGTCTCGGCCACCAGGATCCTCAGGGATTCTGGTCTGAAGGTCGGGTACCACATGATGCCAGGCCTACCTGGGAGGTGCGCGGACGACGATCTTGGGGACCTGGCAAGGATCTTCGAGGATCCGGATTTCAGGCCCGACTACCTGAAAGTCTACCCCACGCTCGTTATGGAGGGGACTGGGCTCTTCAAGCTCTGGAAGCAGGGGGAATTCAGGGCAATGGGGATTGAAGAGGCTGCAGAATTGATAAAGAGGGCTTCCAAGCACTTCCCCGAATGGGTCAGGGTCGCGAGGATCCAGAGGGATGTCCCAGCAGAGATAATTGTCGACGGGGTGAAGGCTAGCAACCTGCGAGAGCTCGTTGAGGAAAGGCTCTCCCGGGATGGCAGCAGGTGCAGGTGCATAAGGTGCAGGGAGATAGGTCTCGCAGAGGCAAAGGGGCTCAAGGTATCAAGCACTGATCCGAGGATCAGGATCACAGCGTATGAAGCAGGAGGCGGTCAGGAGGAGTTCATATCGGTTGTGGACGCCAAGAGGGACCTCCTGATCGGCTTCCTGAGGCTCAGGGTGCCGTCCGAACGGGCACATAGGAGGGAGGTGAAGGGCGCAGCCATCGTAAGGGAGCTCCACGTCTACGGGAAGCAGATACCGGTCGGCAAGAGGGATGAGGGGGGCTTTCAGCACCAGGGGTGGGGCACAGAGCTCCTAAAGAAGGCGGAGATCTCATCGGAGAAGCATGACTGCAGGAGGATCGTTGTCCTCCCAGGCGTGGGCGTGAGGGAGTATTACCGGAAGAGGGGCTATTCGAAGATCAGGTCATCCCCGTTCATGGTGAAAGAGCTGCGCTAGCCTGAGAACGAAGGGTGGCTTTCCTTTATTGCCGACCTGATCGAATCAGCCTTGCGAAATACTGAGGGTAACGATGTCGAGGGGGGCGACTCGTGTATCGGCAGTGTTCCGGAGAGGGCCATGTATTCGCCTGCCCAGCACTCTGCCGCTGCCTCGGGGTTGTAGCCGCCTCCGCCTACCAAGACAAGCCTCCCTCCGCAGATCCTGTGGGAGATCTCGTGCACCATCTCGATCACCTTTAGATACCCGTGCTGGGTGAATGAGAGCCCGGCAAGGGGGTCCCCCTTCAGTCCATCCGCGCCGCATTGTACAATCAAGAATTCAGGCTTAGCCTCCTCGAGGAAGGGCAATGCGAGATCGCTGAACAGAGAGACAAAGACATCATCGGCGGATCCGGGAGGGAGGGGAAGGTTGAGCTTAGTCCCCTTGGCTTCCCCAGAGCCAGTCTCGAGGTGGCTACCAGTCCCAGGGAAGAGGGTCTTCCCGTCCTGGTGCACATCGACATCGATGACGCCCGGGTCGGAGTAGAAGCCGTACATCACCCCGTCCCCGTGGTGCGCATCGAGGTCTATGTAGGCGACCTTCCCGAAGCGCTTCCTCAGCCACGCTAATGCGACCGCGCAGTCGTTCATTATGCAGAAGCCAGAGGCATTCCCCTTGCCAGCGTGGTGGAGGCCGCCAGCGAAGCTCGCAGCGTGGGCATATTCGCCGCTTAGGACGAGTTCGACCGCACGCAAGGTGGCGCCAACCACACTAAGGGAAGCCTCATAGCATCCGCGGAATGCAGGCGTGTCGCCCCCGTCGAGCAACCCTGTGCCGGTGGCTGAAAAACGTTTGACGAGGTCCAGGTATGCCGGCTCGTGGAAAAGCTCAGCCTCTGCGCGCGTGGCGCCCCTTGCAGGCTCAATGCGAAGATCCTGGAAGGAGCCTAAAAGGCGATCCCTTGCCATCCTGACTCTCCGGATCTTGAAGGGGTGTTCGCTCCCGAAATCGTATTTCAGGACAGAATCATCGTATATGAAGGCGGCGCAACCTACCAATTTGATCAGTGATTTTTTGGCAGAGGCTGCTTATTAGGATAATTCTTGCTTCGGCGGTGTAAAGGGTCCAGAAGATGATTACATTTGAGTCGGATAATATGGAACGCTCAGTATGCCATTTTATGGAAAATTTTATATTGCCTCCTCATAGAGACTCATAAAGGTCCATTAAATGTCCGAAGTTATTCCAGACATATCATCAATAAGCTCAGGCTTCATCGCAGATCTCGTGAGCGCCGGCAAGATCGGGAAGGGCATCATAATCCCAGGGGCGGTTCTGAACGCCATAAGGAAGAGCTCGGAGAAGGGCGATCTGATCCCGCTCGAGGAACTTGAGAAGCTGAAGAACTGCGCTGAGAGCGTGGGGGTCAAGGTTCAGGTCGAGAAGTGGGAAAGGCTGGGGGAGGACCCTGATGAGTCAGTCTTAAGGCTCGCGATGGAGAAAGGCTACACGATAGTCACTTCAAATGAGAACCTTGCCAAGACAGCAGAGTCGGTGGGGCTAAGCGTCATAAAGGGAAGGACGCGCATCACCGGCGAGCCGCTTTTCCTGAGATTCTTCGACAAGGATACGATGTCGGTGCACCTCAAGGAGGGTATCCAGCCAAGGGCGAAGGTAGGCAAGCCTGGTAGGTGGAAGCTCGTCGATATCGGGAAGGAGCCGATGAGCAAGACCGAACTCGAAAAGATAATCCAAGACATCCATGAGAGGGCCGAGGCTGGCGAGGGGTTCCTTGAGGTCAAGAGGGAGGGCTCGCACATACTGATGGTGAAGGACAGCAGGGTTATAGTCACTTTTCCGCCTTTCTCAGACAGGCTCGAGGTCACAATAACTAAGAAGGTGGCTGAGCTCGAGATCGAGGACTACGACCTCCCTGAGAAGCTCCTGAACAGGTTCAAGGAGAGGGCCGAAGGGATACTGATCTCAGGCGCGCCCGGCATGGGTAAGACGACCTTCGCCCAGGCACTCGCAAAGTTCTACCTGAGGGAGAACAAGATCATAAAGACAATCGAGTCCCCCCGGGATCTGAGCCTGCCAAAGCTGGCGACGGAGTACTCTAAGACGCACTCTTCTTCGGAGGAGCTGCACGACGTCCTACTCCTGAGCAG
>JARYLH010000051.1 GCA_029907755.1 Candidatus Methanosuratincola sp. | reverse complement strand
CTTCACGACAGGCACCACGGGATCGGTGGCTACGCCGCCCTCTTCTTCGTGCTCGTTCTTACCGGATCGGTGATCTCGCTGCTCGGTCCTTCCATACTCCTTTACCTCCTGGTTGCAGAGACGCTTGGCAAGAGCTCGATGCTCATCGCAGGGGGCATGGGCAGGCCGTGTCCGAAGGGGATAGGAGGCGTATTCGTCTCGAAGTTGAAGGAAAGGCTATTGACAAATATCGCATTGGGGGTTGCCATCGCCCTCGTGGTGACGCTCGCCTCATTTGGCCCGCTGTACGCGGGATTCCTGCTCTCCGCTGCGATCGTCTTCCCTGCCCTCTTTGCTTTGTATCTCCAGCATGTATTCGGATGCATCACGGGCGACATGCTTGGGTGCACGAGCGAGCTCACGCGCCTTCTCGTGCTTTTGATATTCTATCTCCTCCAAGGTGCTCTCTCATGAAATTCATTGGCCTCGTGATGGCGGGAGGGAAGGGGACCAGGCTCAGCGCGGCTGCCGAAAAACCCATGCTGCGCGTAAGTAAAACGCCGATGGTCGGTCGCGTGATCAGTGCACTGAAGGGATCCCCCTCCGTCTGCAGGGTCTACGTTGCAGTCTCCCCGCACACGCCTGAGACGAAGTGCTATGCGCTCTCCCTCAGCGCGATATCTGTAATCGATACGCCCGGTCTGGACTACCACAGCGACATGAGGCACGCGGTAAGGGCGGTTGGCGGGGGTCGCTTCGTAGTGGCCTCTGCCGATCTCCCCCTCCTCACCCCAGCAACCGTAGAGGAGATACTGGGGGCCTACGAAGCGAGGGGGAAGCCCTCGTTGACTGTTGTTGCCCCCCTGCGACTGTTCGAGGAAATGGGGCTGGATCCGACTTGGGTGCTTGAGATCGGGGGAGGGAAATTTGTGCCCTGCGGGATCAATGTGGTGGACGGTGCGGCGATCGACGAGCCTTACATAGACGAGAGTTACTTCGTGGTCGACGATCCTTCTTTGTGCGTCAATGTCAACACTTTGCACGACCTTTATTTAGCCGAAAAACTGATAAATAATAGGACGGATAATCCATCCTATTAGTCAATGATAGGAGATCGTGGTATGGGGAAGCTGAACATAATTTATGGAAGTGATGAGAAAGGGTGCAGGGATTTTGTAAGCAGAATAAGCGGCTCAAAGCCAATTTTTGCGTGCGTCATAGCCTCTACCGAGACCGCGAAGATACCTGGTCTCTCAGCAGCCGGAGCGATGCCCGAGATCACGGATTACACGCCCCCCGCAGACGTCGAACTGCTCTTTTACGGGAAGTGCCGGTGCATAGACGGCGTCCCCGTCACGCCAGACGGGATTCCGACACCGGCCCTGATCACAATGTCCGCCCTCAGGCTTTCGGGCATCCCATACTTTGTGGTGAACGGAGGGCTCAGGGTCTTGCCCAAAGTGCCTTTCATAGATGTCGGGGGGAGGCCTGGGAAAGACATCAGGTCCGGCAGTTCGGTTGAGAACCCGCAGGAGGTTTACGAGAGGTCGTCAATAGTTGGGCGGCAGCTGTCGAGGCTCGCCGACTACCTGGTGGTTGGGGAGAGCATCCCGGGAGGTACGACCACCGCACTTTCGGTCCTCATGGCAATGGGGGTCGATGCCAGGAGAAAAGTCAGCAGCAGCATGCCAAACAACCCGCACGACCTAAAGCTGAGGGTCGTTGATGCCGCATTGGGCGCGGCTGGCATTCACTTCGGGTCTTTGGAGCGCGATCCCTTCAGGGCAATCTCATCGGTCGGCGATCCGATGATGCCTGCTGCGGCGGGTTTGATCGCTGGCGCTGCGGAGGATGTGCCTGTGATCATGGCTGGCGGCACGCAGATGTGCGCGGTGCTAAAGGTGATACAGTCGCTCTCTCCGGGCGTCCTGGGAAACCTAGCAATAGGCACTACCCGGTGGATACTGGAGGACAAGACCTCGGACATAATGGAGCTAGTATCCAAGATCGCACCGGTCCCTGTGCTCGCAGCAGGCCTGGATTTTTCTAACTCCATATACAGCGGCCTCAGGGCCTACGAGCTCGGCGTGGCTAAAGAGGGCGTGGGTGCTGGAGGATCCAGCATAGCTGCGATGTTGGCATCAGGAGGCGCGATCACCAAAGACTCTTTATTGAGGGAGATCGAGGTTAACTACGGGATGCTGACAAATGCCTCCCCTGATTGAGAGAGGTGCGGGCTTCCGCACAGTGCTGATCTTGGGCGGGGGGAAGTACGGGACCATCGCGCTGAAGAGGCTCCAAGGGAAATCGGGAAGGATAATCGTGGTTGACATAGATCCGAATTGCCAAGCGAGCAAATACGCCGAAAGGATCATTTCGGGCAATGAGGAACCCGGCAAGGGCCCTTCCCTTGTCTTGAGCGACGGAGCTTCTTTCCTTTCCCGCCTGATCGACCGCGGGGAAGTGCCGGACTTTGTGATCCTTACGATACCCAAGAATGTGATGGCTGCACTATTCATTTCTTGGGCAGAGTCGCTCGGCATGAAGGTGAATTTTGATATTGATTGGATGCTCGAAGTCTCCGATAAATTCCCAGAGAAATGGATTGTTGTGAAGGACCAGATCTTCGGGGTGCTTGTCGCAAGCTATGCGCGCAACCACACATGCGTTGAAGGATGCATGCAGCCTGCGGTCTGCCCAGTTACGGGTGAGCGGCGCGAAAGATCGATGATTGACATTGCCAACAGCTCAGTGGAGGGCGATTTTGTGAGGGTATTCGAGAGCAGGCTCCTGGAGAGCGATGTCGGAGGAGTCGAGGGGGGTGCGATACTGGAGGCGTACAGGGAATTCAGGTCACGCGCCCGCAACGGGATGCGCCTGGCCATAGGCACCGCGTGCAGGTGCCATGCGATAGTGAACTTTATGAGGATTGCCTGATAATTCTGCGTGGTGGGAAATTGAAGGTTAAAAAGAGCGAAGATGAGTGGAAAAGGTCCCTGACCCCGGATCAGTACCGAATCCTGAGGAGGGGCGAGACCGAGCCCCCCTTCACAGGAAAGCTCCTCCACAACAAGGCGGATGGCATTTACAGGTGCGCTGGGTGCGGCAACCCGCTATTCCTCTCCTCGGAGAAATTCGACTCCGGCTCTGGTTGGCCAAGCTTCCGCGATGCGATCGAGGGGTCGCTCGAGTATGTCAGGGACACGAGCCACGGCATGGATCGGGTGGAGGTCAGGTGCAGCAGCTGCGGGGGACACTTGGGCCACGTCTTCGACGACGGTCCGCCCCCGAAGGGGAAACGGTACTGCATAAACTCCGCGGCATTGGAGTTCGAGAGGAAATAAGGGTTTGACTGGGTTCAGTCAACCTTCCAGGCTGCAACTGCTATTATCAGCCCTATGACTATTCCGGAAACCCCGATCAGGGTGCCGGTGATCCCCAACGCGCTTGGATCCATAAGGGTGTAGCCTGTGACGGCTGCCCCGATCGCCGCAATGATCAGCCCCAGTATCACGCCATACTTCCTATAAGCACTCGCCAATCTTCCACCCCCATTTCCATTTCCTGCATTCACGAACCAGCCTCTCCCTTCTCGAGGCTGATTGCCTGCTCAAGGAAATCCCGGTGCCTGTTCTCGTCCTCGGCTATGCTGTTGAGCACCTTCTTGATGGTTCCGTTCTTCTGCTTGAGGTCTAGTGCCTTTGCATATATCTCGACCAAGTACTCCTCATTCATGAGCTTCTCGTACTTCACAAGCCCCTCAAGGATTTCCAGCGGCGCCTTCTTGCCGATCAGGCTTTCTGCCTCATCGAGGATCCTGACCGCTTCTGCCGCCACTGGTCCTAGGTCCGCCTCCGGAGCGGTCTTCGGGACCTCTCCTCCCGACAGGTGTCTGAAGACTTCGCTGTGCTTCCTCGAGTCTATAGCCAGTATCGAGATCAGGAGCCTTGCCGTGCCGTTCTTTATAGAAGGTCTTATCTTTTCGTAAACCTCTGCGGTCTTCCTTTCATAGAATGCCAGGAAAGAGTATATGCCCTCCAAAAAGCACCACCATTTCTAATACCGCTGGATAGGCTAATATATTTGATGCATTGGCTTGCATTGCCTTGCGCAATTCTTAAAAAGAATGATGATAAGACACGCCTGTGGTGAGCTGAGACGGACTGGCGAAGCTTTGTGCCTTTGCTTCTCACGGGCTTCACGACCGGCATTTCCGTCTCCATGTTCCTACTTGTCTTGGACTATACAAGCAGGGCTTTGGCGCCTTCCATCCCTGCCCCGCTGCTGGCTTTTCTGAGCATCCCCGCTGCTTGCCTGCTCGTGCGCATCCTTTCCGACTCTAAGAAGACCGGCTCTGGGGTCGACAGGTTCCTTGAGACCTACCACCTGCGGCACGGGATGGCATCGCTCCGATCCACAGCAGTCAGCGCGGTTTCCTCTCTCGTGACGATGGCTCTAGGGGGGAGCGCAGGGCCTGAGGGGCCAGGCCTGACGATGGGCGCAGGCATCGGGTCATGGATGGCAAGGAGATTTGGCTTGGATCCCGAGAAGATGAAGCGCCTGTACATAAACGGTGCAGCCGCGGGAATAGCAGCGATCTTCAGGGCGCCCCTCACCGGTACAGTCTTCGCCCTCGAGATACCCTATATGTATGACGTGGAAACGGGCGTCTTTGTCTCGTCGCTCGTCGCAGTGGTGGTGTCCTACACCTCCACCGTGCTCCTCTTGGGCACAGAGCGGCTGTTCCCCTTCCAGTCCGCCACCATCGAGATCACCCCTGCGCTCCTGGCGAACTCTGTCGCCGTTGGCTTGATCTCGGCGGCAGTTTCCCTTGTATTCATCAGCATCTTTAGGGCGATGAAGGCGCAGGCGAACCGCAGGGATTCCCTCTTAGTGCCTCTGGTCGGCGGCGGTGCCTTGGCTGCAATAGCAGTCTTCTTCCCTGAAGTCCTCGGTACGGACTTTGGTGTCATAAGCGGGGCGGGCAGCGGGGCAGTCCAGCTCTCCCTTTCCTTGGCGATAGCGCTCCTTGTGATGAAAATGATCGCCACCTCTGTGACCCTCTCTACGGGGGGATCGGGCGGGCTGTTCATGCCCTGCATATTCTTGGGCGTGATGCTGGGCGAGGCTTATTCGGTCGCCACAGGGCAGCCTGATCGGGCGGTCATGATCGCTGCGGCCGTGGCCGGAGTCTTTGCGGCAACGAACAAGGCGCTCCTGACTTCGATCCTCCTAGTCGGCGAGACATTTGGCCCTGTCGTCCTCCTCCCTTCGATAGTCGCAGCGGCGATCTCTTTTCTGATCACCAAAGACAGGTCTATACACGAGCACCAGCTCCTCAGGAGGATCACCAAGAAGGAGATGGCTCTAGGGATGTTCGGTCACAGGATGGGCAACCGCTTAAAGGAGATCCACATAGAGAGAGTCATGGTGCCTAAGCCATCTGCGATCGACTCAAATGCGACGGTGGGCGAGGCGCTGGATACACTAAAAAGGCTCGGCTACCGCGTGATGCCCGTGGTTTCGGGGAGGGCTTACATCGGCTACGTCACCTTGGATGTCTTGCTGGTGGAGGAGAAGGGGAAGCCTGTTTCGGAGGTCGTGGTCTTTTCTGATCCTGTGATGCCGGAGGAGACGCTGGATCGCCTAGTCATGCGCATGCTCAACACCGAGGAGACCCACGTCTACGTCACGGACGCGGAGTCGAATCTGCTGGGCGTCATAACCCAGAGCGACATCATCAGGAGCGTCTTTGAACTTGGGGCTCAATGAAAGAGTCCTGCAGGGGCTGGCAGTTTGCCGTGCCTGGCTGCAGACCGATCTCCCCGGCCGCCCCCTCCAATACGGTGATCAGGTCCATTGGCTTGCAGAGTAAGTAGTCCGGGCTTTCATCCCGGCTCTCGAAGAAATTGCAGTCCCCGTAGTGGGCGTATGCAGCCTTCATGCCCATGCACTTCGCCGCCTTGATGTCCCTCTGTATGCTGTCGCCGACGAATAGCGCCTCCTCCGGACCGACCCCCAGCAGGCTCAGTGCAACCTCCAGGTGACGCGGATCGGGCTTCACCCTCTCAGTGTCGTCTGCAGTCACGACCACGTCGAAGTATTGCCTGAGGCGGGTCCTCTCCATCCTTATGGCTGCGTTCGCCCTTCTGGCATTGGTGACCAAGGCAATCTTCACGCCCATCTCGCGGAGGCTCATTAGCATCGGCTCCACGCCGTCGTACGGCCGTATGAGGTCGAGCTTCGTGCTGTCGTAGACCTCGCAGCACTCGAAGTAGAGGTCGAAGTCGAAGATTCCAAGTCCAGCCATGTAGTCAGCGATCACCGAATAGCTTTCGTATTCCCCGCGACTTCTGATGAAGAGATCCAAAAGGTCAAGCCCGTTGCCCCTGCCCAGCCGGGCCGCCACAGCTCTGCACGCCCCGACCTGCGCGTAGACGAAGTCCATCAGCGTGTTGTCCATATCAAAGAGGACCGCCTTTATGCCGTTCAAAATTTGAATCCCAACCCTTTCAGTTCTCTGCACACTTCCAGGTCTTTCTTAAACCCATCGGCTGCCCTGCCATCGAGGAAGACAGCCTTGAGGTCCTCAGCATCCCTCTTTCCCCTGAACTCCCCGTAAATTATGATGGAGTTCATCTTGACCAAGGCCAGCACACACGCGAGGTCGGCCACGAGCCTGCGCAGCTGCGGTCCAGTGCACAGCGACTCGCGTGGCACCTCCTTCGGCATCTCGAATAGGAAGTGCTCGATGCCCTCGGCGTCGCAGATGTCTGTCATCGAGCTGTCTGCGGTGAGCAGGACGATCTGGGCGTTCCTCTCGCGGGCGCATTTCGAGACTGTCCTGGCGATTATCCTGTCTCCCTCGCCCTCCTGGCCGGAAAACCTCTCCGCCGCCTCCAAAGGTATCGCTGCGGCAAGCGCCTTAAGCTCCTTGTTCGCGAACCTGTAAGCCTTCCTCGATTTTTTCATCCTCCTGTTCGCCAGCTCGTCCAGCAGACCCCTCTCGAACGGCGCCGCAATCTTCATCTGGATTATCTGTTCCTGCGTGTACTTGTAGTTGTGGACGCTCGTTATCTCGTCCCTGACCGTGCTGACTATTACGCACTCCTTCGGGTTCAGCAGCCCGGTGTTTGAGACGAACCTCCTGTAGACAATGTTGGTGTCGAGCGCGAAGAGGGTGTTCTTGTACGCCCTGTACGCCTTCAGCTTTTCCTTGAACTCCTCCATGTTTGTAAAGCCCAGTATCCCGCTGCTCATCATGCACTCAAGTACGTCGGCATACGAAGGCCCCTCGAGGTACGGGTCTTCATCCCTGATTCCGAACGACTCTGGCGTGATGGCTGTGGAGAGCGTGTATTTCCCTCCAGTGGGCGTGCAGCTGAAGAGCGGAATGCGCGTGATCGGGTAGGTCAGCTCGAAATCCCCAAGGAAGAGGTTTATGAGTATCTGGGCCTCCTCCTCGTCCAGGGTGAACGAGGGCCTGCTGGCTGAGCTCATTGCCTCGACACACCCGCCTCCTCTATGAAGTCGCAGAGTCTGCCTCCCCAGAGGGATCGTCATGTAGGGCTTCGCAGAGTCGCTGGTGTCGTCGATCTGCAGGTAGAATATGTGATCGACCCAGAGCTTGTTCAACGGTATCAGCACCCCGACCACGAGGGCTTTCCTACCCGGGGTTATGTCCACTGCAATCTTGTTCCCCGAAGCCTTCCACGCCTTGATGGTTTCAGTCATCTTCCTGCCCGCCTCAACGAAGTCCCCGTCCCTGACGACCTCGCTCCTTATCCTTGGCTGGAAGCCGTATTTGACAGATACTGCCCTGATCCCCTCAGAAGCGGCTTCGAGACCGCCGGCAGTGCCCTCCTCAGCGAATATGACGACCTCGTCTGGCTGGTAGCCCCTTTCCCTGACCGCAGCGTAGTACGAATTAACCAGCGCCCATCCGCTCCTCCCCAGCATCGTGATGTACTTGCAGCCCAATCAGATTAGCCTCCCCGTCCGACGGCTTTCTTCGCCAATCCGCCCTGCAGCTTCCAGGCGCCAGGCGGCTCTTCCGCACCTGCGGCCTGATCGATCCGCCGTGGGCCCTGCGATATGCCCGTCCAGCTCCAAGAGCATCCCCATCACAATCTCCTCCTGCCCTTCGTGCCTCTCGCGATTTGCCCAACCGGGGCCTTCTTCTCAGATAGGAGGGTCCACGTGCTCTTCAGGCTCCCGCCGCAGATGGGACACCCGCGCCTCTTGCAACCCGGGCAGACCCTTGCCCTAGTGGCGCAGCCCGTGCACTCCGCCTCAACAACCGGGAGGCAGTCGCGCCCCTCTATCGTCCTCCCGCAAACCTCGCAGGAAGAGAATGTGATGAACAAAGGAACCACCGGATACCCGTCTCTCCCGCTCAATATTTAAAGATGATTTATTTAATCCATTTAATTTATTAATTTTGGGACAGGACTTCGAATCCATTGAGCAGGAGGGTGTTCTTTCCCTTCTCGGTCAGAAGCACCCTGCTGTTCCTTCCCCTCCCCTCCACGACCAACAGCTCCTTCTCCTCAAGCGGCCTGATGTACCTGCACTCAAGGATCACGTGCCCGTATGGCTTGGACTTGCCTTCGACCGAGAAGAGACCACCTTCGAGGCAGCTCCTCAGCAGCAGGCTCTTCCTGGGGTCCCTGGACTGTCCCACCAGGAGAAGGAAGGACATCTCCTGCGGCGTAGGCAGGTCTATCGAGTAGTGGGGCACCATCTCGATCTTGGAGAGCCCTGCCGAGTTCTGCTGTCTGTTGGGGTCTACATACTCAATGTACCTCTCAGGGTAGGCGTAGTAAGCGCTCACGCCTCTCTTGAATGTGAGGGTCGCGAAGTGGCACGCGACGCCTTGGATGGATCCCCCCGAGGATATGTTCACGAATACTCGGTTTCCGGAACTCAGCTCCCCCTCAATTATCTTCCTGCAGGTGTAGATCAGCTTGAGGAGATCGAGCTCTGCCTTGTGGATCTTGTACGGCTTCTTTGCCCTTTCAAGCTCTTCCACTATCCTCTCTTGGCAATTGATCCCCCTCTTGTTGCTGTCTTGCCTCACTATCAGGTGGATCCTCTCGCCCTTCATCCTCATGAACGGGAGAACAACCCTGTCGATCTCGAACCCGACCGGCGCGATGTGGACCCTTTCCGGGAAAGCTCCGTCGGCAATGTTTTGAGACATAATTTAAGTATGCTTAATAATTTATTTATGTTTAACCTATTAGTTCCAAGGGTGGGCTGGGGTGGGGGATCTCAAGGCAATAGTCGATGAATACATGGGCAGGGCTCAGGGCATAAGCGATATGTGCACGAGGTGCCTGAGGACCGAGCGGTGGGGCGGGAAGGTCACCCTGATTGAGAAAGAGGAGCTTGGGGGAACCTGCCTGAACTGGGGGTGCATCCCCACCAAGGCCCTCCTGCGCGGAGTGGAACTCCTGGCCGCGGTGAGGGCTGCCGGGGAATTTGGAATCGAGGCCACGGGGGTTTCGGTCGATTTTTCCAAACTGATGGCCCGAAAGGACCGGGCGGTCAAGACCCTGGTGTCC
>JARYLH010000050.1 GCA_029907755.1 Candidatus Methanosuratincola sp. | reverse complement strand
CTAGGAACCTCAAGGAGGCAAAACAGCACGGGGAGCTGCTCATACGGGTGCTAGTCCTGCCCCGCCACTTGGAATGCTGCCTGAGGCAAATAGTCTCCTTCATTTCAAAGGAACTCGGTCCTGAAACCAGGGTGAACCTTATGGATCAGTACTCCCCCCACTGGAGGGCCTCTGAGTTGCCAGAGCTCAGGAGGCGATTGGATCCGGACGAGTGGGAAAAGGCTGTAGAGATCGCTTCGGAAGCAGGCCTGGAGAACGTTATAACGTAACTGCACAGGCCTCGGAGGCACGAAGTTGGATCCGCAATATGTAGATCATTCTTTAATAGACGTACGGGAATCTCAAGATTGGTGTGTGTCTGTGAGCGATGTTTGCCCGGAGTGTGGGGGGGTGCTGAAATTTGACCCTTCAAGGAAGCGATATGTATGCCAGAGCTGCGGTCTCTCGCTCTCGAGGGAGGAGATAGACGAAATCCGTTACAAGGATCAGAAGCTCAACGAAGAGGAAGAAAAAGAGAGGGTCCGAAAGGAGTACCTGAAATGGTGGTCAACCAAGAAGTGACCCCTGAAGGCGGTTCAGGAAAGAGTCGCCGGTTGGAGGTCGAGATAATCTCCACGGGCAGGGAGCTTCTTATTGGGAAGACTGTGAACACGAATGCAGCTTGGATCGCCTCCCGCGTGACCGGGATCGGCGCCGCTGTGAACCGCGTGGTCATGGTAGGGGACTCGGTCCGGGAGATATCCGGCGCCATAATCGAGGCCCTCGGTAGAAAACCGGGCGCCGTAATCATCACAGGCGGACTAGGGCCGACCTACGACGACATGACCGTGGAGGCGCTCGCGTCTGCCCTCCGCGTACCAACAGTCCTAAACGAGGATGCCCTCCGCATGGTCTCAGAGAAATACTCCGCGATGGGATTACCGATGGCTCCGCAAAGGATCAAGATGGCGTACCTGCCTGTGGGCGCTGTGCCGATAAGAAATGAGGTCGGCACTGCCCCGGGGGCGGCTGCCGAGTTCAGGGGAACGAGCATCTTCTGCTTGCCCGGGGTGCCAAGGGAGATGAAGGTGATGTTCGACTCCAGCGTCCTGCCCGCCCTTTCAAAGCGATCTGGTGCGGTTTACGGCGAGAGGGTCCTGCTGCTTGAGAAAGTCCCAGAATCGACTCTAGCCTCTGCAATAGATGAAGTCAGGAGGATGCACCCTAACGTGTACTTCAAGTCGCATCCCAAGGGCTCCGAGGCCGTCCCTGTGATCGAAATGCACCTCAGCGCGTACGCGCCCGACTCCGATGCGCTTTCCAGAGCCCTGGACTCTGCTGAGGGAGAATTCATATCTGCGGCCAGGCAGATCGGAGCCCAGGTCAGGAGGGGAGGCGCTTGAAATTTGCGTTCTTGATGGGCACCGCAGGCTCAGGAAAATCAACGCTGGTCCTATCGCTCCGTGACAGGATCAGCAGCTCAGAGGTAAGCGTGGCAACGCTGAACCTTGACCCCGGCGTCCGTTGGCTGCCATACTCCCCAGACGTGGACGTCAGGGACTACATTGACTACGACAGGCTCGTGGAGGACTACAAGCTGGGCCCTAACGGGGCGCTGATCGCCTCCGTGGACGCCTCTGTGAACCACATACGGGAGATGAGGGACGAGCTGGATAAGATCGGGGCTGATTATGTTCTCGTTGACACTCCGGGGCAGATGGAGATATTTGCCTACAGGAGCGCCGGTAGGGGGATAGCCAGCGCCCTTTCCGAGGGTAACTACTGCACGGTGTTCCTCGCAGATTCGATCTTCCTAAACAGGCCGTCCGACTTCGTCTCGATACTCCTGCTCTCATACTCGGTCCAGGCGAGGTTCCACGCGCCCCAAATAAACTGCATCTCGAAGTGCGATCTGCTCCCGCGCGAAATCTATGAGAGGGGGCGCCTCTGGACCGAGGATCCAGAATTCCTGAAAGACGACTTTGTGTCGGAGCAGATGGATCTGCACATCGAGATCTCGGAGCGCGTCCTTGAGGCATTGCTCGAGATGGGGGCTTTAGGAGAGTTTATATTTACCTCTTCAAATACAGGAGAAGGGCTCGACGATCTGTATGCACAGATACAGCGGATTCACTCCGGTGGAGAGGATCAATAGGCAACATGGTGATTAATTGATGGAGAATCGGACAGCTGAGGCCGGTCCAACAACAAGACAGCTACAGGCGATCCAACAACAGATAGAGGATTACTACCAGCGGCTGAATGCCCTGAGGGACAGGAAGAACGCGCTCCTGACCAAGCTGAGCGAGCTACAAGATCTCGCATTGAATGCAAAGTCAGAGAGGGACGAGAAGAACAGGATCATCTCCGAGAAGAAGCAGATTAGGGAGCAGCTCCACAAGGAGAAGGCGGAGATCTCGGAGAAGATCAAGGCATTGGTCGAGAAGAAGAGGGTGCTGCTCGAGAGCGCACCCGGATCAGAGGCCAGCCTCGTAAAGCGTTACAAAGAGCTTACTTGGAAATACCAGACGAGCAGCCTTACCATAGAGGAAGACCGGAAGCTCGTGCAAGAGATAACGGAGATAGAGAAGAAGCTGGTCCATTTCAAGAAAGTCAAGGATGTCGACCAGGAGATTTCAAGCCTGCGCGCCAAATTCAACGAACTGAAAGACAAAGCCAACGCACTCCACCAGGAAGTTCTAGCCCTCGCGGAGGAGTCAAAGAAGAGCCACGAGAAGCTCATCGCTGCCCACGAGGATGGCGCAAAGATAATCGAGGAACTCAACTCTGTCAGGGCGGAAATGAACACGATCTGGGAGACGATAAAGGAATCGAAAACCAAGCTCTCCGATGCGAGGACGAAGTATGAGATCGCAAAGACGGTGCAGCTGCAGCGTAAGGCACAGGAGCTTGCGGAAAGGGCCAAGCTACTCCTTTCCAAGAGAACTGAGCTGGTCGCAAGGGCTAACGAGAAGCTGAAGAAGGGCGAGCGTCTAACATTTGAGGAGTATGCCGCGCTTCTCGAGGACAGGGAAGCCAGCGGCAGCAGCTAAACCCTCATTTCTCAGGCAGGCGGATGGGTGCGCCTGGACATCTAGATTCTTTCCCATTGCCATGCTGATTCAGCGCCTAGCAGAGCTTCCCGGGGACTGCTGCCGCGCGAAGCCATTTTTAAGGATTTCTGTTTCATGTGGAAACGTTTTAAATATCGACCCCTTATGATACCTAAATAGTGGATTTAATGAGCCTCAAGGGCAAGAGGATTCTCGTCCTCAGCGTCGACAAGGATGACGATGTTGGTCGCGTCACAGGAGCAAAGACTCCAGTGATAGGCAGGGACGCGGTCTCCTCCGTGGCGACCCTTTTCGCCGTGAAAAGCCCGGAGGACTCGGATGTCAATTCCATATTCGCAGCAATCAATACTTACGACTCGATTCTCAGCGAGGGTTACGAATGCGAAGTCGCCGTGATAGCAGGATCCGCTGAAGGGGGTTTCAAGGCAGACCTGAAGATAAGCCGTGAGCTTGAGGAGGTTCTGAGTCACTTCGATGCCGACGGCGTGGTCTTCGTGAGCGACGGGGCTGCAGATGAACAGGTCATCCCGACAATCCAGTCAAGGGTGCCTATAATCTCGGTCAAGAGGATATTCGTCCAGCAGGAGAAGAGCGTCGAAGAGACGTACGTCCTGCTGTACAGGTATCTAAAGAAGCTCTCAGAGCCGCAGCACTCGAAGCTCGGGCTGGGGGTTCCTGGGACAGTCCTCATAGTCACCACCCTGCTGTACTTCCTGGACCTGATAAACTATGCCCTGATCACCCTGGGCGTGGTCGTTGGGGCGATACTGCTTGTTAAGGGCTTCAGGATAGACAGCGCGCTTAAGCAGGTCTGGTCAGAGTCGCCCATCCGGTTCATAACAACTGTAATCGCTGGTATAATCGCCTCCGTGGCCATCTACCAGGGGCTAAGCCTTGCAATCATGAGCGTGACCCTCCCAGACCAGCTGGCGATTTTCGTGAGCCTGGCGCTATCAAACACGATCGACCTCCTCGTCATAGGTATAGCGATCTTCCTGGGCGGCAAAGCTGTGGTCAAGTACTTGGAAGGGGCACCGAAGCTCTGGCACGAGATCGTCGGTCTGGTGTCACTTATCTTCATAAGGCAAGTGACGTTGGACGCCTCTTCAATCATTGCTAATCCAGCCAGCGGCGCAACACCGCTTATCCTTTCAGCGGGTCTTGGGGTCCTCGTTTGCACCCTGCTCGCCGTGATATTCACCATCCCGACGAGGCTGAAGAAACCGAGCGGCTCCCCGCAGGTCTAATTGCCGGATTCCCTCGCTTTTTGTTGTCACTTGCATGGGGAATGGTTGCGGGCATCTTCTCGTGGGTCCCCTGGCGAACTCTTCCAATGACCGGATGCTGTCTTTGAAAGCTCAGAGCCGGTGCCCATTGCTATGGGCGTTCCAGCGTCCTCAATCGTTTGCATCCGCCTCCTTGAACGATCGCGGAAGGCTTTTTCCTTCAATGCTCAAAAATGAGCCTCCCTTCCACGACAATGCCTGACGCGGGGTCTCTGAACTTTACCACTGATGATTGGGATCCAGCCGGTGCCGGTATCAGGGCAGCGAAGGTGTACGGGGCTGTCTTGGAAACCGGAATCGCGGTCCCGTTCTCTCCTATCGTAGCTACCGGAGCAACCTCTTGGGCCAGCACCCCGTCCTCATAAATCCTGAACGTAAATGTCATCTTGTCAAGGCTGCCTATCGCTCCGCTGGACTGTCGTTCGACCGAAAGGAGCCGGACCTCGACCCTGTACCTGTACGCCGTGGTTGAAACCTCGTAGAAGATCGTATCGGTGGCCGTGAAACCGGGGGCTTTCAGCATCCTCTCAAGAGCGTAACTGGTCCCCTCCTGGAGTGTGGAATGCACCTCGACGGTCGGCTTGAAGACCGAGATCGCATCTATTTCTGTGGGCAGGGAAACTAGCGCTTCCCCGGTGTGCCCTGCGTAGAGGACTGAATCGCTGCCCCCGCTCGTGACTACCACTTTCCAGCCATGCTGAAGTCCGGTTACAAGCACACCGGGGAAGCCACCTCCTGTGGATATCTTCAGGAGCGAGCATCCGCCTTGGTCGTCGCAAGCCAAGGCGAGCGTGTCCCCGACGGAAAGGGCGCCAGAGTGCTGTGCGATGGGCCTAGCGTTGGGTCTGCGCGTCACCATGGCTGTCCCCGCGAATGGCAGCTGCACTCCTGTAACGGTGATCCCGGTGGCGCCCGCCGGGACGGTCGTGCTGTAGGCAGGGGATCCGTCGGATCCGAATATTGCAACCAAGTCCCCCTCCGACACCCCCGCGAATTTGAGCCCGTCCGAGTCCTCCCTAGTTGTTGAAACCAGCAGTGGCATCCCAGAATTGGTCGCCGTGTAGGTGAGAGTGGTGTTCGCGAAGAATGTTCCCCCACTCGCTGCCCGCTGGACGGCATTACCGCTCAGGAGCCCTATCTCTGCTGACAGGTTTGTGCGGACGTAATCCCACCCCGCATTCATATCATTAACGGTGTTGGTGTGGTGGAGCAGGACGCCGCCTATTGAAGCGGTCGTGCCCGTGGCCGTGCAATCCGTCTCCGTCTCGCCGCAGACGATCCGCCACGTCGAGCCCGTTCTCGAGATGTTAACCGTGAGCGAACCGCCGGGCCTCAGCTTGGTGCCACCTTCTGCATTGTTGGGGGAGATTCCGAAGTAGCAGTCCTGCAGGTTCATTGCGTATGGCGATGTCATCTTGGCGTGGTAAAAACTAGCAGTTAGGTATGCGATAATATTGCCGGCCGTGTCTGTTATGGCGATCCCTATCCTGCTTGCGTACTGCAGCCTGTAGTCCGCAAATGAGAGCGCCACCCTCACGGCGATGTAGAAGTCGCCTTCGCCTCGCGCAGGCAGCGCGTAGTACGCCCCGGGGAATCCCGCGGCCGGCTGACCAAGCCCGTTGTTTGTGATCTCAATCCCGCCGCCCTTCGTATTGAGGCTGCCTCCGGAGACCGCGAATGTCGACAGCCCCTGCGGCACCCATGCCCCGGTCGTCGCTGCCGAGAACTCCCCGTTGAAGGCAGTCGGGAGGCCCTCGAGGCTCAGCGCCCCCGCGCCGCCGGCGGGGATCTCCCACGCGATCGTCTCCCCGTTGCTGGCGGTGTACCACCACTCCCCCGCGGGTACGCCGAAGAGCGCTGGTGGCTCCGGTGCGGGGGAAGCGGATGCGTCCTCGATCTTCACCGTGTACGCCTTATCATACTGAGCGAAAGCAGCCTCATTTATGAAGTAATTGATCGACAAGTGCCTTATCGGCGTGAAGCTCGCGAACGTGAGCTTCTGCGAGGCGTTCTGGCTCAGGGTCGCCTGCGCGCCGTAGCCGCCCGACGATACGGTGAATGTTGATACCGTGTTGTAGAAGCTCTCGAGCGCCACGGGGGATCCGCCATATGCGGACGCGTTGCCGTAGAGCTGCGTCCCAGAGGTGTTGAACCTCAGCGTGACTATCGGGACCATGTTCTGGTCGTAAGCGGTGATCGTGAGGTAGAGCGGCGCGGCACCGGTTCTGTACGAGCCCTTGGCGACGTAGATGTTGATGGCGAGATCGTAGGCGTAAAGCGGCTGGTCGAGCGACTTCCAAAGCGTGAAGTTGTAGGCGGCCCTCGTCCTGGCGGCGTCGTTGTTGGTCCACGTCAGCGCCCCGTTGGTAACGTTGAGCGAGAGCGCGCTTGACGCCGGCGCTGTGCCCTCGAATGCGTACCCGTTTGCTGCAGCCCACTGGGCAACGGGCACCCCCTGCGGGGGCGAGGTGAACGGCTCGATCCACCCCTGTGGCTGCGGAATCTCCGAGATCGAGTAAGCCATGCCTGTGCCCCTCCCGTATGTGCCCCCTTCGGGCGCCAGGAGAACCTGATCACCGCTGTAAAATGTCACGTAGCTCTGCCCGCCCGAAAGCGGTTGCACCGGCATTGATGAGGCGAACATCAGTATTGCCACAAAAAGCCCTAATGCCCGCCCAAAGCCTCCCGGTCCATTATCCCATTTCACCTGGCCGCTACACTCTTTGACTCCCAACAAAAGAAATCCCGCCCCATCACTCGCCGTAGTAGTTAGTATAGAGGAAGGCATCTCCCCCCGTGATTTCCGTCAGAAGCCAGGCAGTCGCCTCGAGCACCCTGACAATTCCAGCAAATGGCATCCCGGTCACATGGACTTGCATCTCTGGTATACCGTCTAAAGCTGCCATGTCCGCAGGGGCCTTCCATCCTGCCCCTCTTAAGGTCCCTGTGGAGTCCTCGACGAGCACGAGCGCAAGGGGAGGGACGTTTCGCACCCGCAAATACTCGAAGCCGGGAGGCGAAGCCCATGAGCTGGCAGTAATTGCTGGGCTGATGTACGAAACCGTGTAGCAGTACGATGCGCTCAATATGCCGTTTCCGGTTTGAGGGTAGCGATACTGAAGCGATTCCGCAGAATAGACGACCAAGTAAGCCTCGGCTGCGGACTGCCGGGCTCTGATCTCGAGCGGCATGCCCGCCTCAGCTGGCCCAGCGAACGCAAAGTCCCCCTGCTTGTCTGCAACTATCGCGTAGGCACCTGCGGGTAGCCCTTCAACGTAAACTGCGCCTTCCCCTCCTGAACCACTCCGAATTTTTCGTATGCCGAAATCAGCCCCCTCCTGAATCGGGGAATACCCGGTACCGTTCGGCTCCGGCACGAGTCTTTTTATTCCCTGATTAGCCGACCTCTGGATGAATTCGTTTACGTATGCCTCTGCGTCGATGGGGTTGCCCGTTATTGAGGCGTGCGCCCCTGCATTCCTCAGCAGGCTTCTTACCATCCATTTGCCCGCCAAATCTGAATCGGACCCCATCCTGCCTCCGGGCCAAGCCATGCCGGCAATAAGAAAGCCCGTAGCGACCAGTATTAGCGTCAATGCCAGCGCAGTCGCCGTCAGCGCGAAGCCGCCGTCTTTTTTACCATTAAAAATGAACCGCTCGCCGAAGAATCCTTCCACCACCGTGCTTCCACACTCCATAGAAATCGACAAAGCAGAAGCGGAGGTCTGGGGCTCAGAGCCCCAACTCGAGCCTCACCCCGTCATGGGTTCTAATTATTACGAGCACCAGGTCGCCTGCAGGTACCGTCAGATTGTTCATCCCAACATTGTATTCGACGGTCATATGAGTCCCGTTCGAATGGAACGATCGGATGATGGAACCGGGGTCTTGCAGCCCCAGAGCGCCTTGGTCAGGGTCAATTTTGGTTGGGAAAGTCACCGTAGAACGGTTGCCGTATCCCCTTATCTCTGCCGGCTGCCCCGCCCAATGTAAGGTGCACGTGGTCCCGCTCCCTGGCTCTGAGAGGTATGCCCTCTGGATCAACAGGTTGAGTGATTTTATGGTCTGTAGGTCTGTGCAGCCCTCCGCATGCAGGACGTCGGTAATCCTGGCCTCAGCCGCAACAGCAGCAGTAACCAACAGGACGGCAAAAGTCGTCAAGATCAGATTAATCGGGCGCGCAACGCCCGCCCTCCACCTGGTGCAGCAAACCCGTCCCATCTGCGGACCTCCTGCAGATCTGGCAAGGATAAATAAACTCGCCTACATGGTCTGATCACCTTCCCGAATTCTTCTCTGCATGGTTCCAGCGCCTCTTGATCCGAGATGCCCTCGGCGCGGGCGGATTCGGACCCCTTACCGTCCATTCCCTGAGGCGGTGAATTGCCAGAGACCAGTGGCATTTCTCCAAAATTATTTTCATCTGGATATCGCGAGCGTCACCAAGTACGGCTCTGGATTTGACTCGGACGAGACCAGGTATGGGGTCGAGGCAGCCGCATTTCTCCAGTCAAACCCTGGGGAGAAAAAGGACCAATAGGGCTCCCAATCGGTAGAATAGACGGAGATGCAGTAGCTCGTCCCATCCGGCAGGAGCTCTCCCAGAGCCCTGCGAATTGCTGACGAGTCCCGCCCCTCTATCAAGCGTGCAAGACAACCTTTCGAATCCAAAAGAGCCAGGATGTTAGTGGCAAACTGCCCGAGGCCTTGATCCGGTCCAGGCGGCAGGTGGGTAGCAAGCGAGCTGTAGGTGGCGAGGCCGACTATTATTATGATGCAGGCAACTGCGCAGTCAAAAATCAACGCAACCCCTTTGCCGCCTCCGCCCCTCCCCCTCATATGATGCAACACCGGCGTTCTGATCTTGGAAACCATCAATGTGCACACCCTAAAATCCCTCTCTTGCGTACACCTCAAGCCTCACAAACGATCCGTCGTCTAGGATAGCCCCCTCCACGTACTTTTGCGCGGACCAGTTGATCGCCTCCCTAGGCGGTCCCTGCTTAATCCACAATCTTGCAACTCCCCCCGACGGAGAAACGCTGTAGCAGGTAGCCCTGATTTCGATCTCAACGCCCAATGCGGGGCTAAAATAGTTGCTGGGTTCGTAAACCGGATCCCACAGTGACCATTTTTCTGAGGAGTTTCCATTCTGCAGCAATATCTCTGATGCCACTATGCAGGCGGCCGCCTCCAGCCTAGGCTCGGAGAGCCCGCTCATCGACGACGCGTAAATGGCTGCGGCTG
>JARYLH010000004.1 GCA_029907755.1 Candidatus Methanosuratincola sp. | reverse complement strand
AGTCGGATCGGACCGGCTCGTTTGCGCCCTGACAAGCGAATCGTTCTCAGATGAAGTTACCCATAAGGAACTTTTGCTAATCGCATACAAGTGGGCAAATTCCAAACTGCTCCTGGAAACAGCGAAGGAGAAGCGGATCAACGCGGTCGCTATCAACGACTCCGTCAAGTCGATAAAAGCTAACCTAAATGAACTGAAAAAGATAAAGACGCAATGCCAAAACATCCACGATGCAAACGAAGCAATAGGGATGACAGCTATAAACCTGGAAAGAGAAATTTCTACGCAACTAGAAGATATCATCTCAGCAATAGAACTAAAGGACTAATTTTTTTCCTCTTTTTTCAGGTCCAGCGATAACTTTTAGCCTATGAAAAAATTATATTGATACTTCTGTCCTAAAAAACCACTACGATTGGATCACTACTATACCTTCTTGTATTGACCCTTACCCTTAAGATTAGCGAGGGTGAATTTATGCTCCCTTCCGGCAAAGTACTCCCTGAACCCAGTTCCGTCGGGAGGGCTACCCCGAGATCATGTTCTTGGTATTCACCAACGGGCTGCTGATCAACGGCGAATTCACCGAGGTGGTGCGTAGGCAGAGGAACTTGGTCCCGTTGCTTAGCATGGAGGGATACCGGGATGGCACTGATGGGCGCAGGGGGTCTGGCGTCTACGACCAACTGCTGGCGGTCATCGCTAATCTGAAGAAGCAAAACGTCTTCTGGGGCGCCTCCCTCACCGTCACGAGAGCCAACTTCAATATCGTCACCGACCAATCGTTTGTGGAGGGGATGGTAAAGTCTGGATGCAGGCTCTTTATGTTCGTCGAGTACACGCCTGTTAAGGATGGAACCGAGGATTGGGTGATAACGCAAGAGCAGAGAGCCGAAATGAAAAAGATCAGGGATGCGCTTAGATCCCGCTTCTCGGCATGGTTCGTGGCCCTCCCGGGCGACGAAGAGGAGATCGGTGGGTGCCTCTGCGGGCAAGGGATTTGTGCACGTCAGCTCTGAGGGGGACGTAGAGCCTTGCCCGTTCGTCCCCTACTCGGACGTCAATCTTCACAATGCCACCCTGAAGGAAGCGCTCCAATCAAAGTTTCTGAAGGCAATACGGGAGAGTCACAGCGATCTCCACGAGACAGGGGGCGGGTGCGCACTATGGGCAAAGAAGGTCTGGGTCCAGTCTCTGGCAAACGCTCCAAAAGCTCCACAGGGCGATGGCTGATCGCACCGGATCCGTCACCAATTTCACGGGGCAAGTTTCCGAAAGGGTGGGGAGGGGTGAGTCATCGGTAGCGTATTCCCCTTACCATCTCAGGCGCATATTGAGACCGCAGGTGCTTCTCAGGGCAACTTTCTTGCATAAAGCCGGGTGAAACGAACCCCTTTCACCCATTCAAAACGTCTGTGCCGGGCAGCCGCTGGAATGCGCTATTGCCATCGGTGCAGCTTTGGGCATGTTTGTATGAATCGGGGGGGGCATCTGCGGTGGGAGCTAAACAAAATTCAATGGGAAGCAATTCCTTGGGTTCAGAGGCTTGCCGCTCCCCTTGAACTGAACCTTCGGCTCAGAAATACTCCAGCTTTGTTAGGCACGAGGCCGCATAAAAAGTGTTTTCCAGCGTGGCGATCCCGATGCCGGTCCTCGCGAAACCGCCGTTAAAGCGAAAAGCTCCAGCAATGCTTCTGATGCACTCCTGGGGGTGCCTGGGCCTCAATCCGAAGATCCCTAGGAGCTCGATGCCTGCGTAGGTTCCCTCCAAATAGGATATGTGGGCGCCAGGTACCAAGTCAAAACCCCCTTGCGGGCTCTCGCACGCCCTGACGAAGTCTTTGGTCGAATCGAGTCTATCCACATCGTAGCCAAGGTTGTCGAGCGCGGAAACAGCATGGTAAGTTGCGACTATGTTCGAATTGTTGGCGCCTCCAAACCCTCCGTCACGGCTCCGGAACCTTAACAAGTACTGAGGAACGCCCTTCGCTTCCACGCTCCTGTCGAGGCTCTTCGCAAGGCACGAGTACATGAAAAGCGACTCGAATTCGGAGAGCCCGACATACAGCGAATCCTGATTCAGGCGGAATGATGCAAGGATCTCGTAGCTGCACTCGGGCGGTTCCTCGTCTAGCAATGCCAGGGAAAGCGTGACATAATAGAGGGATCGGATATCGTTTACCGGGTGCGACCTGAGCCAGGCTATAGTCTCCTCCTCCCTCCGGATTTCTATGCCCAGCACTCCCATCGTAGCCAGGGCAAAATACGTGTCCTGCGCATTCGAGTCGACCCCCCAGGTGAACGAATATCCGCCATCGGAATTAATGCAGCTCTTTACATAATGCTCTATCATGTTTTTTGACGGTTGCATCTGGCGGGCCCTCTTCTCAGATCAGGATCCACATTCCTGTAATCCGCCTTCTTCTGATTAGGTTTGCTACGAGAAGAGCCTTTGGAGCCAATTGCATCGCTAAGCCATTTCCAAGGATGCCGGCGTTAAGCAGATCGCGTGTGCCAGTACAGCAGAGCACTGCCCAGCAATCGCCACGGGCGTCTCCTGTGGTCCGGAGGGTCAACTGCCTTCCCAGCCGCGGGTCATAGCCCTCTGGCTGCTCAGTAGTGCACAGTCGCGTTTATGGTTACCATTGACGATGAGGATGGCGTAGCGAAGAATTGAAGGTAAGTCGTCCCGTCCAGAATTGGCATCTTGAAGGACGCAGATATAAAAGTATTGCCGTTGACCGGGTAGTCCAGTATGATGCCGTACTTGTAGTTAGTGATCAGCATTGAGATCGGGGATGTCGCCGATATGCTCACCTGCAGATATCCCGCGTAATTCGAGGCGATCTCTATTCCGTCGAAGCCGTTAGCCGGGAGGTAGATTGCAT
The DNA here is from genome assembly GCA_029907755.1 of Candidatus Methanosuratincola sp. Taxonomy (GTDB): domain Archaea; phylum Thermoproteota; class Methanomethylicia; order Methanomethylicales; family Methanomethylicaceae; genus Methanosuratincola. The sequence goes on along the minus strand of JARYLH010000004.1, from coordinate 24,029 downwards.
TGTTTATCAATACTGCCTCGGTCTTTTTAAGCCCCACAATATCGGATAGGTTCCTGTTTTCTTCCTGGAGGGAAACGTAGCTCTGGTTAAGCTGGCTGAACCGGTAAGATAGATCCGCATAGCTGTCGTTGAGCTCCTGGAGAACAAGTGACTGTGCCTGGTGCTCCTGCCTAAGCTCCGAGAGATCCGATGATACGTTGAGATACATGTATGCCCCGATCCCAACTACCGCAAGGAGTGCGATTACAGTCGCTACGTAAGTGCCAAGCCCTACCGAGCGTTTAGACTCTCTGCCGCCCGTTCCCAACGTTCACACCGAATGTAACTCCATAAAATCAAATTTAACTTTTTCAGATAATGCATTTTGTTTCTGTTCATTCCAATGCCTATGGATGAAATATTTTTCAAGATCCTTTCGGCGTCAGGTGCCGAATCTCCGCTGCCTCCTCTGGTTGGTCCTTATTGCCCTCAGGAGATCTATCTTCCTCAGTTCGGGCCAATACACATCCATGAAATAGAACTCGGAATATGCGCTCTGCCACAGGAGGAAACCGCTCAACCTCTCTTCCCCGGAGGTTCTTATTATGAGATCCGGGTCCGGGTCCTCCGCCGTGTAGAGGTACTTCGCAAAAGTCTCCTCGTTTATCTCGCCAACCTCGATGTCCCCGTTTATTACATCCGCGATTATCTTCCTCGCAGCATCGAGTATTTCGGCCCTGCCGCCGTAGGCTATTGCGACGTTCAGCCTTCGGTCGCTGTAGCCCTTGGTGCTCTCTTCCGCCCTGCGGATGGCCTCCCTCAAAGACTCTTTGAGCAAGTGGAGCCGACCGAGGGCTCTGATCCTGACTTTCCGCTCATGGATCTCCTTGCTCTCAATCACGTCGTTGAAGGCCTTCTCTGCCAAGCCGATGAGCGCATCGACCTCCTCTTTGGGCCTGTTTAGATTCTCGGTCGAGAGCGCATAAACAGTCACTGTTTTGATGCCTATCTCCCAGCACCATTGAAGGACCTCCTTAAGCTTCTCGAACCCGTACTGGTGTCCAAGCGTCGGGTCGAGCCCCAGTTCCCTTGCCCAGCGCCGGTTCCCGTCCAGAATGAGGCCCACATGCCTGGGAATCTGCCCGTTCTTTACGCTATTCGAGAGCTTCTTCTCATAGTACCTGTAAACCCAGTTGACGATCCATCCCCTTATCGCTTGGAATGCGCCTGGCGTTTTCATATTTCGGGTAGCCCCCGGTCATTTGATCTGGACGGGGATGTATTGTTGCGTTCTGTTTATTTTGTTTTGGTTTTGAGCCGTCCTTGGTTTCATGACATGGAGTGCTTTCAAATCACGATGAGTTCCCTGGTGAATCTGGTTAGATTCCTCTTCCCGCCGTTCTCTACGACCAGGAGGTCCTCTATCCTTATGCCAAACTTTCCGGGGAGGTATGCTCCTGGCTCGATTGTAATCACGTTGCCTGGCGCCAGCGGTTTCTCGTTCGATGGCCCGACAACGGGCGCTTCATGGATCTCGATGCCGACTCCGTGTCCGAGCCCGTGGACAAAAAACTTTCCGAGCCCCCTGCGGTCGAGCACCTCCCGGGCCGCCGCATCGACCTCCCTGCCCGAGATTCCGTCCCTGACGAACTCGATGGCTCTCTCCTGCGCCTCCTTCACCGCTTCATAAGCTCTTCTGACCTCCCCATCCGGATTGCCGAAGAAGATCGTCCTAGTCATGTCCGAGCAGTAGCCGCCATACTTCGCCCCAAAGTCTATCACGACCGCATCTCCCCTTGACGGCCTCCTCGTGCTGGGCATCCCGTGCGGGTAAACCCCTCTGGGTCCTGACGCAACTATCGTCTCGAAGGCGAACGATTCCTCCCCTTCCTTCCTAAGGTGGTATTCGAGCTCAGCCGCTATCTCAAGTTCGCTCATCCCTTCCTTCATGCTCTCTATCGCCTTTTCGATTGCCCTGTCGTTGATGGACTGCGCTCTCTCTATGAGTGCGATCTCGTCGGCGTCTTTCCTTTCCCTCATCCTTTCGATGAGCCCGCTGAGCGGCTCCAGTTTGAACTCTCCGGCGATCTTTTCCTTCAACGCGGCGCTGACTATCCCTTCCTCGAAGCCGAGTCTAGGCGAGTCCTTCACAATCTTCCTGAGCCTGTCGAGGGGTCTCTCCATGAAGTCGGTCTTGACTATCTCAGCCGAATCAACCGTGTCGCCGACCTCTTGGTAATCCAGATCGGTCACAATCAGCGACGCCCCCCCGTCCTCTTTGACAAATAGGATCTTGCCATAGCCCCCCCTTACAAACGGCGCACCCGTCAAATAGTGGATATTCTCGGGGCCGAATATTATTGCCCCATCGAGCCCCATCCCCTCGATGCCCGAAGCAAGTTCGTTGATTCTGCGCCTATAATCCACCTGTCAGCACCTGTTAGAAGCATTCTTATCTGTTCCCCTTTTATGATTATCTCTAGTGATGCAGTTGATCGTAGCGGTCGGTTCCTCAAACCCGGTCAAGGTACAGGCGGTGAAAAACGTCCTCTCCCGATTCTTTCCTCATGTTGAAGTCATCATGAAGGAGGTCTCATCCATCGTCCCGCCTCAGCCTTTGGGCATCGACGAGACAATCCGTGGAGCCATAGGGAGGGCCAAGAGAGCGCTGGAGCTGGAGGGGCGTGCAGAAATGGGTGTAGGCATAGAAGCAGGTTTCTTACAGGTGCCGCATTCAATATCCGGCTGGATGGACCAGCAGTTTGCGGCAATAGCCGACAGGCGCGGAATTGTCACGATCGGCGGTAGCCCATCGTTCGAGTATCCCGCAGAAGTGGTGCTGCAAGTCCTCTCAGCCAAATCCGAGGTAGGCAAAGTGATGGACGCGATCACAGGGATCGAGGACCTCGGGAGGAGGCAGGGGGCAATAGGGTACTTTTCGAAAGGTGCCTTGGATCGCGTCAGGCTTTCGGAAATCGCTGTACTGATGGCTATGATCCCGAGGCTGAACGAAGAGATCTATTTCATTAAAACAAAGCAATAAAGGTCTGGGCTGATGCCGAATCAAAGTGCGATCAGCAGATCCTGGGGGTCGGCTCGCCCAAAGGGGGGTTTATTACCCTCTTCCCTCCTGCCGAGGTTTCCATTATTACATATCCCGGTCTCTCTCTACGTACCGACCCGATTATCATCGCATCCTTGCCCTCGGGCACCCTCCTTATCGCCTGAAGCACCTCCTCTGCGCTTTCCCTGCCGACGCCTATTATTGCCCTCCCCTCGCAGGTGAGCTCCAATGGGTCTAGACCGAGCATCTCACATGCACCGGCGACTTCCTGCCTTATTGGGATGTCCTCCTCCCTGATCCATATGCTGACCCCTGATCTCTCAGCCATTTCGTTAAGGGCCATCGCCACCCCGCCCCTCGTGGGATCCTTGGCAGCCGTCACCCTTCCTGCCGACATGGCTGCGCGCATGATCTCCCAAAGCGGCGCGACATCCGAAATTACTGATGTGCTGAAGCTTAGCCCGCTCCTCAGGGAAGCTATCGCGATCCCATGATCTCCTATCGGACCGGTGACTATCAGGGCATCCCCTTCCTTGAGCCCTGAGTCAAGTATCGGCTCGCCTTCGACTACCCCGATCCCAGTCGTCGAGATCACAATCTTGTCCAGCTTACCCTTAGGCATGACCTTGAAGTCCCCGTGCACAATCGCAGCCCCTGTACGCTCTGCAGTCTCGTTCATCGATCTGACTATCTTCGAAAGGTCCTCGACCGGGTAGCCCTCCTCCACAATCACCGTGTCCGTCAATGCGAGCGGCTTGGCTCCGATCATCGCAAGGTCGTTAATCGCTCCGCATACCGCTAGCTTTCCGATATCCCCTCCCGGGAAGAAGGGAGGATCGACGATGTGGCCGTCAGAGGAGACCGCGATCTGGACCCCGCCGTAAGGTATGGTTGCGCCGTCGTCGAACTCGTCAAGCCCTATTCCCCCCTCTACCTTTCTCTTGGTTATGTTGCCAATTATCACGCTCTTTATGAGCTCGTCCATGAGCTTCCCGCCAGCTCCTTGGCTCAGCTGTATGCGCTCCTTCAAAAAGCTCGCCCCTCTTTGGTAAACTTCAAAAAACTTATATTTGTATGCCTTTTTGGTATGGGTGTCATAAGAATGAGGGATATCGATGAGTTACTACCAGGGCAGGGATAGGCGAAAGCCCACGGGCGGCACGCTTCACCACTTCAGGGAGAAGCGAAAATACGAGCTCGGCTCAGCTCCGACCGAGACCTCTCTCGGTGCTGGCAAAGACATAAAGAACATCTCAAGGAGCTATGGCGGGAACGCCAAACTGAGGCTGGACGAGGCAGCTTACGCAAATGTGATAGATCCGAAAACGAACGTTGCCAAGAAGGTCAAGATAACCAAGGTGAAGTCCAACCCCTCGAACGTCGATTATTCGCGGAGGGGCGTCATCACCAAGGGTGCAATCATCGAGACTGAGCTGGGGGACGCAAGGGTTTCCTCAAGGCCGGGTCAGGACGGCGTGCTGAACGCAATTCTCATGAAGTGACGCCCCCTTTTCACCCCGGCGCTTCCTTCTTGATGCCTTTTATTCTCTTCAGGACGAGTTCCTTCCCCCTCTCCAACTCCACATCCTGGCTGCCACAGGAAGGGCAAGCCATGCTGTAATCCGAAAGGTTTTCCCCCCTCTTCAGCTCGCTCGAGACACCGCATTTTGAGCACCTCAGCACCGGCATCCTTCTCCTGATGTAGATGCGGCTCCTTTCCGCTACCGTGTTCTGGCTTGCTATCCTGATGCAGAATTTGAGCTGCCTTGGATCTATGTGCGTCATCTCCCCGACTTCAATGTGCATCTCCTTGATCTCTGCTATTCCATTTTTCTTGGCAACGTCAGAGACATACTGTACTAGGCTAGCGGCCAGTGAAAACTCGTGCATGGGGATCACCTTTATTAAAAATCCCCGTCCTAATATCGTTGTCTTGGTGATATGGGCTTGGTGAAGAATGAAGGTCGGCTAATCGTTTGGCCCGCATACTTGGACTCCTCCAAGACAAGGTCAAGAGGTAGGATGGTCCCGAAAGAGAAGGCGGTAGACTCGCCCACCGCTGAGGAGATCCTTGAGGCGTGCAGGGACCTCTCATACGTCGCCCAGCTCGAGATCGAGAAGAAGTTCCCATCCTCTTGGTGGGAGCGGTCAGGCAGGGTCTTGATCAGCAAGAAGGGTGATGAGAAAAAGGTCGATCTGTTGGTTCGAATATCCGCCTCTATATCAAAAAGAAGATCTCTGAAAAGAAAGTGATGAGCTGTTTAAGTTATTTTAAAACTAGGTGATAATCAAAGTAAAGGATATAAAAGACTAATGGGATATGCTCATGATTACCTTTATCTCGGAGTTGGTGTCTTGAACTACTTGGGGGTCGGCGTCCACATCGGCAAAAGCGGCCTTCTGACAATAAAAGCGAAAACTCCCCCAAGGATCGGCTCTTCGGTGATACTCAAGGGATTCGGGATCGTGGGGACCGTGATAGACGTCTTCGGCCCCATCGGAAATCCCTACGTCTCGGTGAAACTCGCCAGGAAACCTGGTGCTGAAGTCGCCGGTCTGGAGTTCTTTACAGAGGAACCTCGTCGGAGAAACTTGAGGAGGGGCTCAAAGGGCTATGGAAAGAAATCTAACAGATATTCGAGAAATTGACGAGATGACTTGCCCGGAATGTGGGGCAAAGACGCTGGTGAGGGACTACGAGCGGGCCGAGGTGACCTGCAGGGCATGCGGGCTGGTTCTTGGCGACAAGCTCCTCGACCCCGGTCCGGAATGGAGGGCTTTCGACAGCGACCAGAGGGACAAGCGCTCGCGCGCCGGTGCGCCAATAACGCTTACGATACACGACAAGGGTCTCTCCACAATGATTGACTGGAGGGACAAGGACAGCTACGGCAAGTCCATCACTTCCAAGAAGAGGGCGCAGATCTACCGCCTGAGGAAATGGCAGAGGAGGATAAGGGTCTCCGATGCCTCCGAGAGGAATCTGGCTTTTGCCCTTTCCGAGCTGGAGCGGATGGCCTCGCAGCTAGGCCTTTCGAGGAACATAAGAGAGGCTTCCGCCCTCCTTTACAGGAGGGCTGTGGAGAGCCAACTCATCCGGGGGCGATCGATCGAGAGCATGACGGGTGCCGCACTCTATGCATCCTGCAGGAAGTACAATGTCCCCCTCACCCTTGACGAGATATCCTCCGTCTCAAGGGCGAGCAAGAAAGAGATAGCGAGGAGCTATAGGTTCGTTTCGAACGAACTCACGATCAAAGTCCTTCCTACGGATCCAGTCAATTATGTGCCTAGGCTGGTGACGAAGCTCAGCCTCGATGGGCGGGTGCAGCAGAAGGCAGTCGAGATAATCCGTTTCGCGAGCAGCGAGGGGCTGACCTCCGGGCGCGGCCCGACTGGGGTGGCTGCCGCTGCAGTCTATATCTCGAGCGTACTGCTTGAGATGAAGCGGACGCAGAGGGACATCGCAAGCGCCGCAAATGTCACTGAAGTCACAGTCAGGAACCGGTATAAGGAGCTTATCGATAAACTCACGCTTGAAATCTATTTATAGCCTCTTTATCATCTTTTTATATGCAAGGGTTCGGAAGTGTGTTTTGTGGAGGAGTTGGAAGAGAAGCTAATCAAGGCGCTGCAGAATTCTGCTGACCGGAGTCTGCTCCAGAGCGATCTTTGGAAAAGCATAAGCTCGAACAGCCGAGAGGTCTCCAGGGCGCTTGCGAGGATGGAAAAGAAGGGGATTGTCAAGCGTGAGCCCTTCACAGGGGACAGCCACAAGACCTACCGCGTCATACTGATAAAAAAAGAGCAGAAGGTGCAGATATCTGATATGGTCTGGTGCTACTGCTTCACGTGCCACGATCTGTCAAGGTGCGGGATGGGGCAGCCCATATCCCCTGAGAACTGCGTCAAGCTCACGATGTCGCTGAGGAACGAGTTCATGAAGTACCAAAAGTCAGAGGAGATCAAAAAGGCGGCATCCTCGGAGAAAGAGTGAGATGCCTGGCAAGGATTCAATTTTAGGCGATTACTATTACCGGGAAGCCAAGAGGCAGGGATACCGTTCCAGGTCTGCCCTCAAGCTTTTGGAGATCTGCCAGAGGTTCAGGATAATGAAGAGGGGTGAAACCGTTCTGGACTTAGGCGCCGCCCCAGGGGGGTGGCTCCAGGTGGCCTGCCGCCTCGTTGGCGAGGAGGGGCTGGTCATCGGGGTCGACATCAGCGAGATCGAACCTCTGCCTTGCAAGAACGTAGTGCTCCTGCGCGGCGATGCTAGGTCACCAGAATTGCATGAGTGCATCAAGAGGGCATCCGGCGGCATGGTAGACGTGATGACCTCTGACATGGCGCCAAAGTTCACCGGCATACATGATGTTGACCACGGCAGGCAGATACTGCTTGCGGGCATCGCCCTCGAGCTGGCCGACAAAGTGCTGAGACCGGGCGGGAAAATGGTCATCAAAGTACTGATGGGGTCTGATTTCGATGCTTTCAGGAGGGAAGTGAGAAGCCGTTTTTCTGATGTGAGGATCTTCAAGCCCAGCGCATCCAGGGATTCGAGCTCGGAGGTCTACTTGGTCTGTCGGGGGTTTAGGGGAAGGCCGCAGTGACCTTTAAAATACCCTGAGTCGGCAAACCAACAGTTGAGCTTTATAAATGTGCATTGATAAAGATGAGTCTGGTGTAATTGCCTTGAAATGTTACGTTATCGACAGCTTCGGCGGATTCTTCGCTTATGACGAATCGCTGAAGCTGATCACCTCGAGGATCTTCGAAAGCCCCAACGACGCCTCATCCCAGATACTGGATCTGGAGAAAAAGGGGCTCTCGAAGGATCTCGAGGTTCTTGTGCATGACCTTGTTGAGATGGGTTATGACGAGTTGATCTTGGAGGACGAGCTGGAGGCAAAGGCGATTAGGACGCGATTCGGGGTCAAGTCGCGTTCAGAATCACCCAGCCCTGCCGGGACCTCCTTCAGGGCCTCCCCTTTGAGCGCATTCCTTTCGGCAGGGAAGAAGCAGTCCTTCGTGGAGCGGCTCCTAAGGGAGACGTCGGAGTCGATCGTAAGGACGAAGATAAGGGCGGCTTCCGAAAAGCGGGACAGGTTAGTGGCACAGGCCGTCTCCGCGCTCGACGAGATCGACAAGAACGTGAACATCACGGTCTCTAGGGTCAGGGAGTGGTACGGGCTGCACTTCCCTGAATTGGATAGCCTGGTTCCAGACCACCGGCAGTACATGGAGATAGTGAAGAATTTCGGCAGGCGGAGCAATATTGACCCCGAAGCAGCGTCAAAAGTGGTTCAGGCTGAAAACAAAGGAAGGGCAATCTATGAGGCAGCGATGAAGTCCATGGGCGCGGAAGTTAACGATTATGATCTCAAGCAGATTGTAGACCTGGCAGAAATAAACCTCAAGACATATGAGTCGAGGGACTCGATGGAGAAATACATTGACGAGGTCATGAGGGAAATCGCTCCGAATGTACGGGAATTGGCTGGGGCGACTCTCGGTGCCAGGCTGATCGCACTCGCGGGAAGCCTCGAAAACCTTGCTAAGAAGCCGGCGAGCACGATTCAAGTGCTCGGGGCGGAAAAGGCCCTCTTCCGGTCGCTGAAGACAGGTGCAAGGCCGCCGAAGCACGGCATAATCTTCCAGCACCAGTACCTGCACAGCGCAGAGAGGTGGCAAAGGGGGAAGATCGCGAGGGCACTTGCAGGGAAGCTGTCGATCGCCGCGCGAGTTGATGCCTTCGGCGGCGAGTTCATCGCTGATAAACTCAAGTCCTCAGTGGAGAAGCGGATTGCCGAGATCAAAAAGAAATACGCCAAGCCGCCTGCAAAGCCGGCAAGGCAGGAAAGGCCATTTAAGAGGTTCAGAAAGGAAAAAAGGAGGAATAGGCGATGGTGAATGTTGTCGAACACCCAAAGTTCAAGGGTGTCTTCTATGTCGAGACCGACGCGGGCAGGCAACTCGCCACCGAGAATCTAGTTCCGGGAACAAGGGTTTACGGCGAGGATCTCTACAGGATCGGCGAGACTGAATATAGGGCTTGGAGCCCCTACAGGAGCAAACTCGGCGCGGCGATTGAAAAGGGGATCAAGGCCGTTCCATTGAATCCGGGGTCGAAGGTCCTGTATCTCGGTGCTGCTAGCGGTACAACCCCCAGCCATGTATCAGACATCGTCGGCAGCAAAGGCAAAGTATACTGCGTTGAATTTGCACCGAGGGTGATACGCGAGCTTTTGGAGGTCACCGCCAAGAGAAGCAACATGGTGCCCATTCTGGGGGACGCAAGGGCCCCGTCTTCGTACAGGTTCTTCCTCGAACTCGTCGATGTGATATACTGCGATGTTGCCCAACCAGAGCAGGCAAAACTCCTGGCGGACAACGCGGACTATTACCTCAGAAGAGGTGGCAAGATAATGATTGCGATCAAAGCAAGGAGCGTCGACGTGACAATGGACCCGTCCCAAGTCTTCAAACAGGAAGTGAAGATCCTCGAGGACAGGTCATTCAAGATACTGGATCTGAAGCTCCTTGAGCCCTACGAAAAGGATCACGCAATGGTGCTCGGAGAGCGACTCTGAAAATGCAGGAAGAGGGGGAAAGCGCAGATAGGCTCCTGTGGGAGGTCGAGCTGAAGAAGCTGAACGAGTCGCTGCCGAGGGAGAGGAGGCGCGTCTCTGAGCTCTTGAATGAAATCAGTCCAGCCTACAAGAACCTTGCAGGAGAGACCGTTCATATTAACAGAGAAGAGCTGAACGAGTTCGCAAAGGCTGTGCCAAAGGAGAGCTCGAGTCTAGTCCGCCTTCCGATAGTAATAGTCCGGGAATCAGCCCTGAAGAAGGGCACATATCTGATAGACGGGAACGAGCGTGAGATTGAAGCGGTGAACCGTCTCCTTGACAGGCCGCCGTACAACAACAAATACCTATTCCGACCTGAGGTTTTGGAATTGACGCGGCGCTTCCCGTCGATCATCACGTTCGGTTTCATCCTCTAATTCAGGTTTTTGCAGTCTGCCCAATAGCCGCTCATCTTTATATCCCTCTTCAATGATAGACTATTTGGAATGCTTATGAGGCCGCAGTCTGCGAGTCTTATAGGGAGCATCCTGAGGACTCTTGAGGAAGCTGGCTTTGTCGCTTCTGAGATCACCTCCCGAGACTATTGCATCCAGATTGTGGCCAAGAAGGGCACGACGAAATTGCTGATCAAGAGCTCGGAGAATGTCGACTCAGAAAGGCGCGAGTCCGCTGAGGATCTGAAGTCTCTTGCGGTGGCATTCGACGCCTCGCCGTTCATTATAGGGGTGAGGATGCAGAAGGGGGTTCTTGAGGAAGACACGCTCTATGAGCGGTTCGGAGTGAATGTGATACACCCCAAGACCTTCAGAGAGGCGGCGCTGAGGAAGAGGCTCCCCTCGGTCTATTCCAAGAGGGGCGGTCTTTATTTCAAGATAGATGGCCGCACATTGAAAGCATGCCGCGAAAAGAAAGGCCTGTCGCTCGGGCAGCTTGCCAATCTGATAGGCGTTAGCAGGAAGGCCATTTACGAATACGAGCGGGATCAGATGGGCGCAACCGTCCAGACGGTTGAGCGTCTCGAAAGGTTCCTAGGCAGGAACGTGGTTGCAGGCATCGACATATTTGACTGGCACTTGGAGGGGGAGGCGCCTGACAAGAACCCCACGGGGGCTGTGGCAAGGCAACTCCATTCAAAGCTAAAGAGGATAGGGTGCCGGGCATTGGGATTCAGCCATGCCCCGATAGATATTCATGCAAAGAACGTTGGCGTAAGTTTCCTAACTTTCGAGGAACGGATGGCTGAAGAGCGCCTTGAGAATAAGATCGAGAATGCGATCGAGGTCGGCAGGGTTTTGGGGACCTCCCCCATACTCGTGACCGAGGAGAAGGCTCCCCACAACAGCGATATCCTTGTCATAAAGATAGATGAAATCAAAAAGGTCGAACACATACGCGAATTGGCCAGGCTCTTGGGCGTCGATATTGCAGATCAGGATAACTGAGGCCCTTTCAGTCCTGCCACTGTTTTCCATGATGCCCTGATTATCGGCGTACAATCGCCTTTTACAAGAGCATTGCTGACGAAAGCCCTTGTTCTTGGATCGCTCGGGTATCCTGATCCGAAATCTCCGTACTCTGCCCTCAGCTCGCCGATTACTCTGTCCCTCGTCGTCTTTGCTACTATCGAAGCCGCAGCAACAGCTGGGAACTTGTCCTCGGCGTGGTGGACCGATCGTATGGTCCGGTCGAAGCCTGAAAGCCTCATGATCTCCGCGCCGAACCTCTTCTCGTCCACGTCCACGCTCCCTAGGTGGACCTCGTCCGGCAACGATCTTTTGATTATCTCTGCCATCTCCTCCGCCTCGACTTGGTTCAGGCTCTTTGTTTTCCTCAACTCGTCGATCTCAGCAGCGCTGATTACCCTCACATGGCTGCCCTCTGATATCTCGAGGATCTTTCCCAACAGTCTTTCCCTAGCCCTTGGTGTGAGCTTCTTGGAGTCCTTCACACCGATGCTGACCAACTCGGGTATCGTCTCCGCCCTGAACAAGACGCCTGCGATTACCATGGGCCCGATGACCGGTCCCCTTCCCGCCTCATCGATCCCGAGGATTCTCCTTTCCGAACGCATTCCAGCCACTTCTCGAGCTAATAATTTAGGATCCGAGGGTATTTTTCAGTTCCGAAACGGTCTCTCAGGGGGATTATGGGAGAACCCGGCTCAATACTCTTAAGCTGGCAGGATTCAGGGTATAATAATGGGCTTATTCTAATTCCGTTGGGGGAGCGAATTGATCACCTCGTTTGCGGTTGAGGGCAGGACCGAACTTGAAATTCCTGATCCTTCGTCCTATACTTTTCAGGGGAAGTATGCCCCATTCAGGGCCCCTGTCTTCTATAACCCTCAAATGGAATTCAGCAGGGATATCGCTGTAGTGGTCCTAAGCATCTTCGCGAAAGCGAAGGGGCGGTCTATCGACGTATGCGATCCATTGGCGGGTATCGGTGCACGCGGGGTAAGGTACGCGAAGGAAGTCCAACCCGTTGAAAAGGTAGTCATGGGAGACCTGAACGCAGAATCCATACCGCTCATAATCAATAATGCCAGGAGGAACGGCATCGAGGATCGGGTGGAGGTGATCCACAAGGATGCGAACCTCCTTCTCACAGAACACTCTGAGCCGGGTGAGCGGTTCGATTTCATTGACATAGACCCTTTTGGGACTCCCATGCCTTTTTTAGACTCCTCAATAAGGGCTCTGAAGAATGGGGGGCTTCTGGCGGTCACTGCAACCGATACAGCGCCACTTTGCGGAGTCCATTCGAAGTCCTGCATCAGGAAGTACTCGTCCATTCCGCTCAGAAACGAATTCTGCCATGAGACTGGCCTTCGTATACTGGTCGGCTCCGTGGCGCGCGAGGCAGCCAAATACGACTTCGGCGCATTCCCCGTCCTCTCCTATAGCGTAGATCATTACTTCAGGTCTTACTTCAGGCTAAGTTTGGGCGCACGCAGAGCCGATTCGGCGTTAGGAAACGTTGGTTACATCGTATCCTGCAGCTCCTGCCTCTGGCGCAGCGCGGTCGCATTTGACGAGGCTTTGCCTACAACCTGTGAATTCTGCAGCTCACCCGTAAGGAGGGCTGGCCCACTATGGACAGGCGATCTCTCAGACCCTGATTTCCTCGGGGCAATTTCTGGGTTTGACTTCTCTTACATGCGGACGAGCAAGCGAATGTCAAAGCTCTTCAAAAAACTCTCAGGAGAAGTCAGGATGCCGGTCGGGTTTTATGTGCTCGACGTAATTTCAAAAAGGCTAGGCATGGGTGCACCGTCTTTGGAAAAGGCACTCAAATGCTTGACATCAGCAGGGTATTCTGCATTCCCAACGCACTTCCATCCGAAGGGAATAAAGACAGATGCCCCGCCCGGTGTGGTTGAGGAGATCATGAAGAGACTGTAGCGAGGGGCGGCACTCCGCTTGGATTATCACTGCGTAGCCATTATAGAAAAACTTTTTATTTGACCTCATGATGGATACCTGTGGGTGTAAAATGAATGCCATCGCACGGCTCGCTAACCAAGGCCGGAAAGGTGAGGTCACAGACCCCTAAGGTTCCTGCAAAAGAGAGACATGGTCTGAGACCGCTTCACAGGAACCGAAAGAACTTCCTGAAAAGGCAGGTATACTCCTCTCCAGAAACTACCTCCCGGTCAAGAAGGTAAGGTAAAACCTAAAATCGTCATTTTTCAGGAGCTATTTTTAGCTCCGCCGCCTTGATATTCAGGGCAATTGCTTTTTTCCAACATTTATCTGTTATTTTATTTTTCCTCGGACCTCCATCCATGGTAAATAACTTTATATACAAGTTTTTTTTGTTGCAAAATAGTGCCTCAATAAAAATGTAAACGGCGCGGAGGATCAGACACACAAGATGAACCAAACCTCGTGTATCCAGGAAGAGAGACAAATCGTTGGAAAACACGTTTATGGAAACCTCTACGGCTGCGATGTCTCACAGATAAACGATGAATCTGCGCTCAAGAATCTTGTTATTGACGCTGCAAAGATCGCGAACATGACCATATGGGATACTGTGGCCTGGAAATTTGGAGGACCGAAAGGGGGCGTATCCGTTATCGCCCTGATCCTCGAGAGCCACATTGCAATACATACATGGAACGAGTTCCAATACGCAACAGTCGATGTTTTCACATGCGGCGAGAAGAGCGATCCCCAGAAAGCTTTCCAGTACATAGTCTCCAAGCTAAATCCCAAATCTGTGACCGAACACTTCGCTGACAGATCAAGCTAATTTCAGTTTTTTTTGTATTCTTTCTTTTACCGGAACTTTATCAAAAAAGTTAGAAATCGTTATTCGAATCCGACCTTATGTGCCCTCGGTGGAAAAAAAGTCAGTAGGACCTTGCAACCCTGATTCTCTTGGTCGCCGTCCCGCTGCACCCGGCGCACTTGGCACCGCTTAGGGGGGTTTCGATTTCACCTTCTTTGTCGAAGGGAACTCCTAGTATCCTTGCATCGATCGTCTTCTCAAGTTCCTCTCCGCAGTTGATCCTTCCGCACCAGTTCAGCTCAACGATTCCTCCTCTGGCGTCGAGCTCATCCTTTGCCTGCTCGATAGTTTCCGCATCCCTGACCTTGGATGACATCCATTCCTTGCTTCTTTTTGCCAGCTCCTCGTCGATCTGCATCAATAGCTTCCTTACCTCTTCAACGAGCCCCTCCATTTTAACAGGGGCCTTCTTCAAGGTGTCCCTCCTAACCAGCACGGCTGTGTTGCTGTCCACATCCCGCGGTCCAATTTCAATCCTCACAGGGGTCCCCTTCATCTCCCATGCGTAGTACTTGTTGCCTGGCGTAATGTCTTTCCGGTCGTCGATTGCCGCCCTCAAACCGGAGCTTTCGAGGGCATCCTTGACCTCCTTGCACCTCTTGAGGACTTCCTCCTCCCTTCCCTTGTAGACGATTGGTATCACTACTGCCTGCACGGGTGCGACCTCGCTCGGTAAGACGAGGCCGTGGTCATCGCCGTGGACCGAGATGAGCGCCGCGATCGCCCTCTCTGAAATGCCGTAGCATGTTTGCCATACGTGCTCATAGTTCCCGTCACTCTTCATGTATTTTATGTCGAATGCCTTTGCAAACCCCTGACCAAGGAAATGGACAGTCCCTATCTGGAGGACCCTTCCATCCGGCATCACTGTGTCGAATGCTACCGAACGCTCAGCCCCCGGGAACTTGTCCCAGTCAGGTCGTATCGTCTTCAGGAATGGGATCTTCAGCCGCTCAAAGATCTTCGAGTAGACTTCAACGCCTATGCGCTCCTGCTCCTCGGCCTCCTCCCTGGTGGCGTGGGCAGTATGGGCTTCTTTGAACGTGCTGACCTCCCTCACCCTGATCATGGGCCTAGTTGCTTTTGTTTCATACCTGAAGACGTTGACGATCTGGAAGATCCTGAGTGGTAGGTCCGAATATGCGTTTATCCATAGCTTGAACATCGGGTACATGGCAGTTTCGCTGGTTGGCCTGAGCGCGAGCTTTACCTCGAGGGGCGTCTTCCCGCCATGGGTCACCCAGTAGACCTCATCCTCGAAGTTCCTGATGTGCTCGCTCTCCTTGCCGAGCAAGTAATCCGGAATCAGCAGGGGGAAGAGCACTTCCTCGTGCCCCGTCCTTTCCAGCTCTTCCCTGATTATCCTCAAGACCTCCCTCCTGATCCTGTACCCAAAGGGCATCCATATTCCTGTCCCCTTTACAGGGTACCTGGTGTCGTATATCGGAACCTCTGCTATTACCTTGTGAAACCACTCGCTGTAGTCTTGGCTCCAGACCTTCCTCTCGGGGTTTGTCATACTGATCGACCATCTTCAGACGTAATCTTCTAGGTTGAGTCTCTTCCTAAAAAATCTCTCCTTGCCGTCCGATGCCCGATCTGTTCTGCGATCATTCCTGGGCTTGCCGTAGACCCCGTCATAGCCTGGCTCGACTTCGATTCTGTTCTCACGGTTGAGCCTGATCGCCTCCGCTATCGCATCACCGTGCCTTTCCCTTATCGACCCGATGGGCACTTCGAGCAGGATGCTTATCTCCGCACCGAAGGCATTTATCATCTTCCAATACTCCGCCTCGACTTCTGAGGACGACGGGCTTTTCCTGAGCGCAACAGCGATAGTATCGATCAATGGCAAGACCTTGTAGAAGCGCTGCGCATCCGGGGGGCGAGCCCCTGGGGGCCTGTCAGAGAGCTCCTCCACCCTCTCCGCAACTCCCTTTGTCATCCTCTTCCCGCACACAGGGCAGATCCCCTTCATCCTGATCGCCTCCTCGGGCGGTACCGATACCCTGCAATTCCTGTGCCCCGTCCAGTGGTACTTCCCAAAAGCGGGTTCCACCTCGATCGTCGTGACTCTCTCTTTGTGGTACATTATCGCCTCCACCAGATCCTTGTAGCGGAGAGCATCGACTTCAATTATGTTCGCTTCCCTTCCGATCTTCGACGGGCTGTGGCTATCGCTGTTCGAGACCAGTGTGTGTCTGTCCAGTGCGCTGACCCTCCAATTCATGGGCGGGTCTGATGATAATCCTGTCTCAACCGCGTAAATATGCGGCGTCTGGTCCTCGTAGCACTCCTCCATCCTGTCCACGCCGCCCCTGTCGCCGAAGAGTGAAAACCACGGGGTCCAAATGTGGGCAGGTATCACCATGTTTTGCTCCCCAAAATCCATCACCGTCTCGACAAGCTCAGCCCCGCTCATCATCAGCATCGGTCTTCCGTCTGCTAGGAGATCGCCCCTTTTACCCAGCTCCTCGCTTACCTGATCAGCCACTTCTATCGAGGGGAGCAAGATCACGTGGTGGATCCTCCTTGTCCTCCCCTTGAAGACCGAGGAAGTGCAGACCTCGCCTGAGATTATGAACCTGCTCTTCCCACCGTCCTTGAGGCGGTATAGCCCCTCCTCCTCCACGAATTGATTTTTAATTTCCCACCTCCATTTAGGGTGCGTGAAGTCACCTGTTGCAATGACGTCGATACCCTTGATCTCAGCGTACCTCTCAAGGATCTTGAAATCCATGCTCCTGCTTGTGGCTCTGCTGTAGGGGCCATGTATGTGCAAGTCAGCCACTACCCGCATCATGATGCCGCCTCAGGAATATCCTATGTAATCTAAGGTTCCTTATATCGTAGTGTGCTGCTCAGAGAATGCCCGCGAATTATGCTTTCTAATCAAATCGCTTTTTCCATTGGTGTTTCGTTCAGTCAGTATTGCGCTGATTTACTTTTTATTATGCAACTAAGACAAGGACAAATGTTATTAATCACTCCCCTCCTAAAACCAACGTTAAACGGTGTGTGCGATGCCCATACTGTATGCAAGGTTCTTCTTAAACGGAGGAGACCTCTATTCAAAGACTAAGGAGGTCGCTTCCGGCCTTAACTACGCGGTTGCATCAGAGGATCCGGGAAAAGGGTACATTCACCTCCACAAGAAGGAATCAGGAAGGACCGTGCATCTTGTTCTTTACATCGGTTCTGGAAAGGACAGGGGGATCGCCGTCGAAGTCATGCCTGGCGATGAGGGTCGGTACATGGACTATGCCAGGCAGTTTATAGATGGACTGAAGAAAGCTGTCAGGTGAAATCAATGGGCTTCATGTGGGGCGCTAGGTTCTGGCTGAGGTTGATTAGGGAGATAATTGGCTCCGTGATTGATGTATCAAAAAGGTGCCTCAACGGTGAGATAGATCCGTACATACATGTTATTGATACTGTGCTGGAAAAACCAGTCCCTCAGATCATGCTTGCCAACAGCATAACTTACACCCCAGGGACCGTCACCATTGATATCGACGTTGAGGGGAAGAAACTCTACGTCGGTACTATCTTCCCGAGGGGGAGGAACGACATAATACCCTTAGAACCTCATATCGAGGGGTGGCTCGGAAAATGAGCGAGGCGGCTTTTCTGTCCGTATTGGCAGATACTGTTTTCTTCTGGAGCGCCCTCGTCTTCATGGTCGCGGCTACAGCGGCCGGTCTCGGCGCAATCAGGATGGCTCTGAAGGGGGAAGCGGTGACTTCCCTGATGGGCGTGAGCGCATTCACAACCGTAGCCGGAGTCAGCCTCTACCTGATTTCCCTCCCTGAGCTTTTCAACGTTGGTTTCGCCAGGGATACCGCAATCGCGCTGCTAGTGGTCGGATCCGTGGGCACTATCCTCTTCGCAAGGCTGTTCAGGACTGGTGAGAAGTCATGATCGCCGAGATATTCACGGTAGTTTACGCCGCAGCGGTATTCGTTTACGTGTCGTGGAATATCAAGAAGGGATCTTTCGTAGTTGATCCGAGCAAGCTCGTTTTGTATCTGTTCGCTGCCTTCCTCGTAATCGTAGGCGCACTGTATTTAATGGGAAACGAGCTTGAAAGCTCTGCACTCGCAGTAATGAAGATCGGTGCGGCAGGCATACTCTTCGCCGGCGTCCCGCCTATGATTGCCGCTACGATAGGACTCTTCAGGTTTGGAGACGAGTACGGTTCAAACATATTCTATGTGCGGAACCACATTGCTGGCGTAATTGATACTGTCAGTTCCCTCGTGATGATCTTCGCAGGAATACTCATCTTGAGGATTGATCTGGTCGCCGTCGGGTTCTTCTTTTTCCTTTTTGTCCCGTTCACTGGAGGAGCTCTGGCGAACGCATATTACTATGTAAACCAACGGAGGTCTGAGAAATGATTGACGCCTTCATGACAGTAGCCTACCTGATGGTAATCGGGGTAACCATCGGTGCTATAGCTGCCCTGCTTCAGAAGGATCTTCTCAGGGCTGCGTATATAACAGGCGCAGAGAGCATTGCCCTCGCATTCCTGTTCCATGCACTTTTGGCGCCAGACTTGGGGCTCACCCAAGCAATCGTAGGCACGGTTCTGATGCCCGGGATAATCATTCTGGCGATACTCAAGACTCGGAGGCATGAGGAAAGTGATTGAGATATCCCTGCAGCTTCTGGGCTTTATTGCCGCGACCATACTAGTGGTTGTCGGGATAGCGGGCATGCTCTTCTTGGACAATCTGATAAAGAAGCTTATAGCCTTCACATTGCTGTCCGATGGCGTGAACCTTGCGCTTGTCTCCCTGGGGTACGTCCAGGGTGGAATCGTGCCCATACTCGAACCTGGCGCCTCCATATCTGAGTTCCCGGATAGGGCAGCGTTGATCTTCGGGCCTGGGATTGTCCTGACCAACATCGTGATCGGGGTGAGCACAACCGCTATTCTAGCCGCACTCATTGTCGCGCTCTACAAGCGATACGGGTCGCTGAAGGCTTCCAAGGTTCTCAAGGGTGAACGCGAATGAACGAGCAAATAACCAACCTGTGGTCAGTGCCTTTGCTTATAATGATACCCATATTGACCGCAATAATGGTCAACCTTTTGTATAACAAGACAAGGGCAATCCGGGTCTTATCAACAGGCGCGGCCTTAGCCGTACTTGCGGTTGCTGTCGTTTCACCGTACGGGTTCCATTGGTTTGCCGGCCACCCCGCCGTGAATTCGGACGGAGTCTATACGTTCACTGCGAGCATCTTCTCTTTGAAGCTTTCTCTTGAATACTACTATGGTCCGCTCCAGCAGATCTTGATAGCAGTGATGTCCCTGTTGCTCCTGTTCGTTGTCGTTATTGCTAACAAATCCTTTGACAAAAACTACGGCCCGTACATCGCGATAGTTTTCTTGACATACGTGTCGGCAGCCGCCGTGTTGATGACAAACGACTTCTATAATTTGTGGATAGCCGTCGAGCTGGGCAGCCTGTTGGTTGCCGGGCTAGTCGCCTCCTCTGGGACTGGATACGCCCAGAAGGCAGCCCTGAAGTACACCTTCTTCTCAGCCCTCGCTGGTTCCGGTCTGGCGATCTCGCTTGGCCTGATCTTGGGGATAACCGGGTATGCGAACATTACCGACGCTATTAATTTCCTTATGACTAATGATTTGGGCGGGATGTATGCCGTACTTTACGTCGCCTTTGCCTTCTTGACGCTGGCTTGGATATACGCTGGTGGGCTGATTCCCGTACACCCGCTGAAATCTGATGTCTACCGATCTGCTTTCCCTCACGCCACAGTTTTGCTTCAGACGCAGTCCAAGCTGATGCTTGTGGCGATAGGAATAGTGCTTTTGAGGATGTTTGGCGCGCTCCCGTTCGCCAGGGAGGTTATGCTTTCGATCAGCGTCCTCACTATGATCGTGGGAATAGTGATGGCCCTTATCCAGACCGACTTCCGCTGGACTCTCGCCTACATAATCGTGAGCCACAGCGGGCTCGTCACCGTTGGGCTGTCCCTTGGGACGTACCAGGGGATTGTAGGGGGCCTTTTCCAGGCGGTCAATGACATAGTTTATATGAGCATCCTGCTCCTCTGCTGCGAGATGCTGTTGTATTTCGGCAAGGGCACTTCGATAAAATTCAATGGAGGGATAGCAAAGAAGTCGCCATGGCTCGCAGCATTCGTCATATTGGGCGCTTTTGCCGCGTCCGGAATCCCCCCATTCAACGGCTTCCAGAGCGAGCTAATAATCATCCAGGCCGCGCTCGCGCAATCCCTTCCGGAAGTGGCTGCTGTCGTTCTGATGGTCAGCGTTTCGACGTTCATAGCCCTTTTCAGGGCAATATATTCGATATTCCTGAAGCCCGGTGAAGATTATCCGGTTGGGCAGGCTGAGTCAAAAAGGTTCGAAATACCCGCGACAGTTTTTGTTTTCTTGTTGGTCCTCCTGGCGATATCCTTTGTTCTGGGGGTATATCCGCAATTGGCCTTGGGTTTCCTGACCGAATCGGCATTGAAAGTGGTGTTTGTACCATGGGTTCCATAGACAGTCTTTACGACAGGGTGAAGCGGTACCTCACCAGTTTCTTCACAGGTGAGGGTTCGACAGACGCTATAACTGGATACTCGAGTGGAGAGCTACAGATGGCCGTCTTCTTGATGGTTCTGGCAGCCATGTTCAGGGTCTTCATGATCCCCCTCGGAATTGTGCTTTTGCTGGTGGCTGCGATCATGATTGTACACTTTGCACCGATCATACGCACTGTGGATCGGGAGAACTCGAACGATCTGAATAGGGTCCTGTTTTGGGTAATAATTTACTTCTCGATAATACTGGCTGTGACGCTTTGGGGGCGATGATGGATGGAGATCAAGGAGCTTCGAGGGATTAAGGGAATAGTGGCGGCAATAGCCCTACTCATTATATTCTTTGGCGTGTTTTCCTCTTTCCTGCAGCTGGAAGGTAATGTGGCTCGGGGCATTAGCGAAGAGTATAACAAATTGGCATATCGGATGGCGCCGAACAACCTGGCCTCGTGGGTTTATGATTATAGGAGCATCGATACGCTTCTCGAAACGGGCGTGATCTATGTAGGTGCCGTCGTTTCGGTCCTTGTGCTTGGCAGGGGGCTGGTGAGATTGAAAATCCCAGAAGAGGACGATATTGTGAAAGTATCTGGGATGGACTTGAAGACAGAGACGATGCCAGTCCTGCTAAAGTACTTTGCACTCCCAGTAGTCATCTTGCTGATTGCATATGGGTTGCTCGTCGTGCTAGAAGCGCCAACCTCAGGAGGAGGCGGCTTCCAGTGCGGTGTCATCGTCTCCTCTGCCTATCTGCTGTCCGTGATAATATACGGCAAGAAGTCGCCTTTCAATATCAGGAAGAAGACACTCGTGGCTTTTGGCGCCTTTGGTTGGGGACTATACGTGCTTATGGGGCTTCCGGGATACCTGGCTACTGGCTACTGGCAGTACAACGTTGGAGCAGATCTCTGGTCTTGGGTCTCTACGTTCCCGGGAGCCGTCCCAGACTTTCTCCATGCCGTCTTTGGCGATCCATTCATGCTCGCGCTGCAGCTCAAGGAGGGGATATCCTATGCCACCTCGGGCATACTCCCAATCATTAATATCGGCGAGTCATTCAACGTAATTGGGGCAATCTGTCTGATCTTCTTCGCGTTCATCTATGGCTGGTCTGAATCAGAGGAGGATGCATCAGAATGACAATATTCCCGCTTGCCTTGGGTGAGATCACCCTGACAATAGTTGCGTTCTTTTTGGGGATCGTACTGGGGACTCAGTTGCAGGCACGGCTCTCTCGCAGGACAACGCTGCTTATCCTAATAATGAGTGTGGTTGCTGCTTTTCTCTTTGAGGCTCCTGTGCACTATACCAGCGTGCTCGGCGGCGTATTTGCAGAGCACATCAGCTTTTCCCTAAAATTCATATCCGCGGCGTTCGGTCTCCTTATTGGGAAGTCCTTCAGAAAGGAAGGGGGCATTCAATAAATGTACTTCACCACCACTGATTGTGACAAGTGCGGCAAGTGCTGGGAAGCCTGCCCTACTGACTGCATCAAGCACCCTGACGGCCTGCCTTTTAGCTGCACGACCTGTGGCGTTTGCGCATCCGTTTGCCCGACGGGCGCGATAAGGAAGAACAAGTTCGGCGGTTACTATGTGGACAGGTCCAGGTGCACCCTTTGCGGACTGTGCGTGAAGCACTGCCCGTTCGATTTCGCAAAGTTCGTGGAGGACAATGTTAGGGGTAGGCATATCAAGGGGATATGCGTAAGGTGCGGTCTCTGCGTAAAGGTCTGCCCCAGGAACGCGAGGGTAGATGCAATCAGCCTGATCAAGGGGCCTGTTGACTACCAGTTGCTGATGGAGATCGCCACACCAGAAAAGATCAATGATCTAATTGAGGGTAAGCCTGTTGCGGCAAAAGCGGAGGTGCAGAAATGACATTGCAAGCGGTGAAGCAACAGCAGAAACAGGTAACCAGGAGGAAGATCTTCCGGGACATGAAAAAGTGCATGCTCTGCGGGAGGTGCAGGAACTTCTGCCCTACCGGAGCGATAAGGTTCACGGTAGAGGAGAAGGGGAAGTGCACTCACTGCAACCTATGCGCTGAGGTGTGCCCGGTAAAGGCAATCGACTCGTATGAAGGAAAGATAAAGCCTGAAGAGGTTGGGATGCACTATTCAAAGATGCAGTCGTATTCCGACAGGAAGGTCAAGGTCAACTGCGTCACCTGTATGCGCTGCTACGAGAACTGCCCTGTGAAGGCGATAGTAATCGAGGAGGGCAAGCCCTTCATCAAGAAAGGAGATGCCATGGCATCGATCATCAACTGCTCCCTCTGCTCTTTATGCGTCAGGTCTTGCCCAACCGATGCGCTCTCTTTCCAGGTTGGCCGCGTCAAGCTGAACCCTGACCTATGCGTCCTGTGCGGCGAGTGCGTCAGGGTGTGCCCGCCGCAGACGATGTATCTGAAGGACAGGTATCCTGGAGGCTACTGCGTGATGTGCGGCAGGTGCGTCAAGTCATGCCCCGTAGGCGCCCTCTCGATAAAGTCCGTTTCATGGGACGGGAGCATCACAGACGACTGCATACGATGCGGGACCTGCAGCAGGGTGTGCCCGACAGATGCGATTACCTTCAACCCGATCACCGAAAGGAAGCCGGTGGTCGACGTGTCTAAATGCATACTCTGCGAGATATGTGCGTCTGGCTGCCCCACAAACGCCATACCTATCAGGTGCAGCTTGCCTGAGCGGAAGCTGGTGGAGCACCACATAAATGTCAACAGGGATGTGTGCATCGGCTGCTCCTTATGCGTTGAGGCCTGCAAGGTGACGCTCAAGGGAGATCATGCCCCATACCTTAAGGACGGACTCGCCTACATCGACGAAAAGAAGTGCATCGGGTGCGGGGCCTGCGCTACTACATGCCCGGCTGAGTGCATCCGACTCGTGAAAGTCTATGACAGGAAGATGGTTTCCGGAATGGCTCCTGATGTGGTGGTGTTCCCATGATTACTTTCCTGAGGATCATGCTACAAGGTGCATATAGAAATCTGCTGAGGGTGTTTACTAGGGCGGACCGTGCAACGAGCATAGCCATGAGAAAGAAGATACTCACCATGAGCGTCCCGCCTTTCGAAACCGTTTTGGACGAGATGTGCATAGGATGCGCTGGGTGCTACAACATCTGCCCTACGCGGGCGATCACGATGGTTCCACTAGAGAAGCCGGTCGAGATCGTCGAGGGGTACACAAAGACGCAGGTGCCGCGTATAGATCTCCTGCGGTGCATCTTCTGCCTCAACTGCCACGACTTTTGCCCGATTTACTCGGTCTTCGGCGAGGCTGCCCCGATCCACGCGAGGGACGTCGGCACTCCGAAGATGACCCTACAAGAAGTCCTGAAGAAGCCGATCAGGGCCCCCCCTGAAAAGATAGATGAGCTTAGGAAACTCATCCCATCTTCGAGCTTTTCCCTGATAACCAAGGGAGGTGCTGGCAATGAATCTTAAGGCAACAAGCAGGAAGAACGCGATACACGTTATGGTAGCATACACTGGGGGCTGCAACGGATGCGATA
>JARYLH010000049.1 GCA_029907755.1 Candidatus Methanosuratincola sp. | reverse complement strand
TAGCCGCTTTCTGATCCTCTCCCAGAAGGTGTTGGAGATTCCGAAGGTCGAGAAGAAGATCGCCTCGCACAGGGCAGAGGCCGAGAGGCTCGAGGACGAGAGGAGGAAGGCGGAGAGGCTCGGGTGGAACGCGGAGTGGCTCGTGAAGTACTTCGCGGCGGCGCTCGAGAGGATAGAGCTCACAGTGATGAACGCGGTCAGGAGGGAGTTCGAGGAGGAGTTCTCCAAGTGGTTCTCCTACCTGGTCGAGGATCCCTCCAAGGGCGTCAGGATAGACGAAGACTTCACCCCCCTGGTCACGCAGGACTCGTACGAGCAGGACGTGGGCAACCTGAGCGGCGGGGAGAGGACTTCGCTCGCGCTCGCATACAGGCTGGCGCTCAACAGGGTCGTACAGAGGAACTCGAGGATCGGTGCGGACCTGCTTATACTTGACGAGCCGACGGATGGCTTCAGCAAGGACCAGATAGGGAAGATGGGGGACCTCCTCAGAGAGCTCAGGCTGAGGCAGGCGGTGATAGTCTCGCACGAGAGGGAGCTCGAGGGAGCGGTGGACCACATATTCAGGATCCAGAAGGAGGGGGGCAGGTCGAAGGTCCGTGCTGCGACAGGCTGATGAATCGAACTGGCACAAGACCATCAATTTCATTGATGCAGCAAAATGCACCAAGCGAATGCGATGTATCTAAAGGAAAAGGAATGGAGCGCGTGCTGCCCCGGAAATCCAGAATGCAGACATTCATCCCAATATCCATTTTGTCAACGGTTCATGGATTGATAAGCATGTAGCGATGTACTAGTCCTAAATGTTGGCACATTAAGACATACAAATATGAGGGAAAGGCTGAAGGCCAAACGAGTGGTGGTTAACCGACCAGATAATGGATGAGCTCGTTCCCTCATTCAAGAGACGTGACTTCCTGAGCGCTCGCCGTCAAAATCCGTACGAAATGTTCTAAACTATAGGATTATTGCCCATCGAACAATAAGGTAATCGGGCGAGGCGGGTTGGGCGGACGTGATCAAGCACTCAAATTGCTCCTTGCGGCGGTTGCATGCGGCATTATGGCGGCTATCGCTACCGGATCCGTAAGGAATGACCCTGAAGTGGGCTTGCCCGAGCTGAGGCATTATGGCTACCCATTGGCATGGCTCGTGACCGACATGAACGGCCCTGCAAAGTACGCCTTTGCAAATTTCGCCTTGGACACAGCATTTTGGGTGACCGTGTCCTTCGCGGTTCTGGCATGGGCTCGGAAGGTTTTACACGCAGCTTGAACGCCAGAGTCCGCCAAAATATCCGTCGCAATCGCAGATCTGCTTTTTCCAAGAAGGATATGAAAAGGTCGTTGGGAAGACAAGTTGTTTCTGAGGGGCGTGCATTAGCCAATCATCTCCAAATTCCCCCATTCGGATAAGTGATCAGGAATTGCACTTTATCGAACCAAACTGTTAATGCGGCAGCAGGGGTTAAAAAACGGCAGACCGCTCCGGCTGTTCTCTAGCCCCGCCCCGAAATCAGTTGCCTGGTTTTATCTTCTTATGCTGCAGGATCGGCTGAAGCAATTGCTGCTTGCTCCGCAAATTTGGTCACCGAAAAGCACTTTCCTCTACATAATAAATAGATTTTGAAATTACTATATATATTAAGTTTATTCTATATTTTTATATATATCGTAATGGTTTCCTTTTTTGCAAGGGCGATCTTGCAAGGCGAACATGCGGTCCCGGGGGCGGTAGGGCTGCTGGAGGGATTGAAATCGTGGGCGAGCAGCCCATTGGCGGGCGCATCATATCTTGCATCGGAGGAGGTACAAAAGGAAGGACAGCACGCTGATAATGATCAAGATGGGTGAGGTGACGAAGACGAAACCGTCGCTCCTGTACACGTAGAGGATTATCCACGGGACCCTTTCCAGCGATGGGAGCCTCTCGAGTACCATGGGGAGGATGAAAAGGATTGCCCCTAGGACCAGCAATAGGACCCCAAACAACTGGAGGGGGGCGAGATCGGAGTCCACAAGCATCCACCTCTTTCGGCTTTCACGCGAAAACGGAATCGCTGCCCAGGATGTTAAAGAAAGCGGTACTAAAAATTTTCGGGGTCGAAAGGTCCTCTTTTGTCAGCACCCAGGTGTCGGGCTCATTTTTGGGGAAAGGGCTTGCGGGAAAACCGCCTTAGGGCGACCCGCAGTCCAACATCCCCTTTTTATTACGGGATTCAGAAAAGGGTGCTCAAGTAAGGCTTCAGCGCTGAGACCGTGTTCCTGATGGAGAGGGAGGAGTCCATCGCGAAGTATAAGTAGCAGTGGCAGTTCCTGCCACAGAGCCTCATCCTCTCCCTGCACTCGCTTGCCCTCTTGGAGAGGAGGAACCCCATGATCGGCTCCTCAGAGGCGTCGATGCTGCACGCGGGGTTGATGTTGCACGGGTAGTAGAGCCTCCCGTCCGCGTCCACCAGGACCGAGGCGGTGTTGCAGCTGTGCGGCACGTCGAGCGTTTTCAGGTACCTCTCGGTGGTTATCACGGTCTGCGGGTACTTCCTCTTCAGCCTGAGGACTTCGTCCCTGAACGCCGCGATCTCCGGGAGGTAGTCGTCAGTCCCTGGGAGGTGGCATGCAGGCATCACCACCGCCTTCGCCCCAGCCCTTCTGCACATCCTCACCTTCCACTCAAGGTCCTTCAGGTGCTCCCTCATGACGACGATCTGGACTGCGACCACTGGCCCCCAAGACGCGTACTCCGGGAGGCTCTCGTAGAGGTCGAGGTTCCTGTGCCCCTCGTCGATGCTGATGTGAAGGAAGTCTATGCACTTAGCGTACTCCGCCATCGGCCTCCTGTCGATCAGCTTCCCGCTGGTCGTGAAGAGGACGTAGAGGGGCTTCGTGCGCAGGTACTCGAGAACTTCCCCGATGTCATTCCGGAGAAGGGGCTCGCCGCCTTCGATGCTCAGGAGGATGACGCTCGAGCCGGCGACATTGTCGATGATCCGGAGAACCTTATCTGTCGGCATGTCGGGCATCGGCTTCCTCCAGACGTCGCAGAACTCGCACCTTGAGTCGCACCGCTGGATCACCTTGAAGGTGCAGTAGAAGGGGTAGCGAAAGTCCTTCTTGGCATAGTTCTTTGCAGCGTACTTCAGAGTGGAGAGGTACTTTTTGATAGGCAACTTCCTGATCTGTGCCATGAGAAAAAAACCAGCCTTGCATTCACTTATTTTTATATTTTTTATATTTTACTTTAGTTTTATTGTTTTTTATTATTATGACTAGCAAGATCATTCCGATGGGGTGCTTTCTGCATCATAATCCGCAGGAAGAAAACGTTGTGCGTAACTGCCGATGTCATTAAGCGGATACCGATGGGTCGGAGAGAGATCTTCCGGAAGCACCGCTGGATTCCCCATTCTTGCTTTTCCCGTTCTCAATAGCGACTTTGAAGCCAACATAGAATGTGGTTATGCCACTGATCAGGAGCTCGAACCAGAACATGACGAGCCTGGAGAGTATAGTAACGGACGCCGCGATCTCAGCAGGGACGCCGAAGCCCATGAAGAACCCCGTCATGGATACCTCCATCACGCCGACAAGACCAGGGATGCCGACAGGCATTAGCTGGACCATGCTGACAAAGATAGAGACGGTGAGCACGACCCAATACGAGATCGGATACCCTAGGGACTGGAACATCAAGTAGGGTATTAGCGCGACCAAGAAGTACCTCACCGTCGCGATAGTGGCGGAAACGAGAATGGCCCACCTCCTCGCACCGCTTATTGAACCTTGGAAGGCGCAGAGGGCACTCACCGCCTTCTCCCTGCTCCTCTCGGCATCGTAGTCTCGCTTGAAGCGCCTGATGACCGGTGCGGTCCGGGTTATGAATCCGCAGAGGTGCCTCTCAAACTTCCTTGAGTTGACTGCGAGGTAAACGCCGACAATGCTAACGGCGATCGTGGAAGCCCCTATCATGATGAAGGAATAGAATGCACTCAGCTGCATCGCCCCGGTCGTGGCTAGGAGTAGGATGCTTAGCCCGAGGACGCCGCAGAATGTGACCGCCAGGATGAGGCGGTGGAGGACCACGCTCGCAGTAGCCTCACCGACGCTTATCCTAGACTTCTTTGTCGTCATTGTGATCCGCACTATCTCTCCAGAGACGGAGCCAGTAGGGATCATCATGTCCCCGAAGATGCTGACGAGTACGACTTCGAAGGAGCGGAGAAACCCCATCCCCGGCTGGTTCAGGAGTACTTTCCAGCTCAGCGTGAAGAGCGATATGCAGAGCAGGTCGATCAGGATGGCAAGAAGGGCTATCCTGGGGTCAAGTGTCAATATGATCTGGACGACCTCCCAGAAGCCGACGAAGTAGAGGTAGAGGATCAGGATGACTACTCCTGCGATGATCGCTAGCTTCTTCGGGCTGATCATGGACTTGATCCCCAAGGCGATCCCTCTCGAGTCTTTCAAATAAGCAGGTATGGGCAGCGATGATTATTAACCATGTCGCTCCCGATCCTGGTCCGAGAATAAGGAGGCGGCATATCGTACCCACACACTCTGGCACGTAAGGAATTCATCAAAGGGTCCGATACGAAGGAGGGCTGGGCTTCCGTCTCGCTTATATTGCCAAGAAGCAGATTAGTTACGAATCCGAGGCGATCTGATTGGGCATGCATGAAAAACTGCAAAAAGCCATCGACAAGATCTTTTTCGGCGGGAGGAGGACCCGCGCGAGCGAGTACTTGGCCTATGCCTTCGGGAACATCGTCCTGATGCTTCTCATATTCTACGTCGTCCTGAATACCATCGGCTATGGCTGGACGGGGCAGCTCTACCCGCCGGGCTCAGGGTATCGCCTCGACTTCCTTACGGGCGGGCTGGAGAACGGTATCCCGCTTGTCCCGGAGTTCGTGATCTTCTACATTTATTTGTTCTACCCCCTGGCGGTCGTCACGATGCTCTTCTTTGGGCTCGTGGAGTACAGGAGGGGGTACGCCCTTGGGTGGTCCTTGGTGGTGATCAATGCTATCGCGCTTGTGATCTATGTGATCTTCCCAGTCTCGACCTACTGGTGGAGGCAGGAGTTCCTCGCGAATCCGTTGCAGGGGTTCTGGGCAGAGCAGGTCTACGCGATCTGGGAAGGGGACACCTCGTTCAACTGCTTCCCGTCGCTCCACGCCGCGGTCTCAACAATATGCGCCTACGCCTGGCACAGGTACCGCAGGGCGAAACCTGGACGGGTAACGAGATTGGCGGAGGTCACCGCAGCTTTCATTGCAGCGGGCGTCGTGCTCTCCACGCTCTTCGTGAAGCAGCACTACATAGCCGACGAGGTGGCGGGCGTGGCGCTTGCGCTTCTGGTTGGGAAGCTTTTATTCGACCGTCTCTGGGAAGACTGATTGTGCAACAGCCATGTAGTTCCCATCGCGGGCGAGTTCGTTTTTTCAGATGGGCAGGCTTCAGTTAGATCCGGGAATCGCAGAATTAGCTCTTCGAGCGCCTTCGATTTGATCTACATGATCCCCTTAAAATGGGGGTCTTCTGTTACCAAACAGTCTGCCCCCTGCAGGATTGCGGACGCGGCTATGGTGCAATCTCCCCAAGGCAACTTTTCCTGGTAATTTCCTCTCAGGATGCCCGCCTCCCTCGCCACTTGAGGCGTCATGTCTGCCAAAAAAGCCCCGAATTTTCGACCTCTGCGCACACTTTTGCAGCAACAACCACCCCTGCCTTCTTGGTTGTGACGGCGTAGAGCCCACCCTAGACGAGCGCTGGGACAATCCCATTACTCCCGATCTTCCTACACCTGTTTAGAACCGACTACGTCTTCACAAGGATCTCGCCAGTGGAGAAGTAAAGGACGAAAAAATTTGTGTCCAGGACGAGCTTCATCTTCAGAAAGCCTCAGCGGAAGAGTTCTTTCTCTCCCTTATCATCTCTTCCAGAATCTCTTTGGCATTGCTGTACTTTGCCATAGAGCCGGCCGAGTCGGCTATGTCAGGCAAAGGCTTGATCAGGATCCCCTCAGCTGTCTCCTTGAATGCCAACATAGTCCCCCTCCCTGAGGCCGTATTTTTTCCTGTAAGCGGCAGGCATAGTTGTCTGACCTTTTCGGGTGACCTTCGAGCAATGCATACATATTCCCTACTTAAAAGCAAGTATAACGCCCAAAGAAAAATCTAGGATCCGATTAAATATTGCATATATGCTCGTCGATCAGTCAGGAACTACGATTTAGATTAGATGTGCAAAGGCAAAGAATACCGCACATGCATGCATAGGCTGTCTGCAAAAATGTCGTTTATCTTCTAGATTGACTCCAAACTGAATGAACCTTTGCCCTATCAAGGAAGCACAAGGCATGAGGGGGCAATAGTCATGCAGCATGGTTGAATGGGATCCCAAAAGATCCAAGCGGGGTCTCATAGCATGCTGTTCCATTCACCCTCCAAGTTACCTCTTCCGTCTTGAGGTAGGACCACAAGGCGTCCAGCGCACCGGAGTAGGATAGCGAGAAGGGAGTCTTAATCGTCCTCGTGCCCCCAGGCGGGATCTCTTGTTTGGAGATTTTCCCGTCGCCCAGGTAAATCCCGTTGGCGTAGAGCGAGTAGTCGGCGCGATCAAGGACCGCCGCAAAGCTGGTCGGGTTGTAGACCCTGAGCTCAAGCTCGAGGGATGCGCTCGAGAGACCTATGCTCACCACGCGCACGTCGGCAAGACTCACCTCACACGACTTGAGGGCATCTCTTCTCGCAAGCTCGTACCCGCCGACCAGCGCAAGCGCGGTGAGGACGACCGATACCAAGACAATAATAGCCTTCTTATTGGACAACGCCATCACCCAAGTTTGAGTTTATTAGAGTTAGTAAATATATTGCATTTTAATTTTCATCAGGATTGTAAAAAAAAGAAGTGATTATGGAAGCATGTCGTATGCAAAGCCGTCCGACGCAGTTGGCGTCTGGCTCCTGCAGTTTGCCTTCGCATAGTCGAAAGCCTCCTCAAAGGTGATTTTGTCATCGCCGTTGAGATCGGCTTTACCGTTTAGCAAGCCTTGGTCAGCAAAGTAGTATGAGAACTGCCCGTTCTCCCAAGCACTGCTCTCCAGTGACGGTTGTTTTTCTCCGCAAGCCATAAGCACAAGCCGCCCAGGGGCAGCCAGGTCGATCATCCCGCCGCTGTAGCACGAGTCGAAGACGAAGAGCATGCGCTGCGATTCGAATTGTAAGAAAGCCGACCTCAACTCCCCGTCCCATATAAAGTAATCCTGCTGGCACTCGTACGGTATGATGCACTCATCCTTCCTCTCATCGTCACCATCGTTAGCTACGCCAGTGGAGCCGTGCCCGCTGTAGAAGAAGACGACCTCGTCACCCAGACCCTCTTTCTTTTCAATTTCTCTTATTGCTGAGAGAATCTCATCTTTTGTGGCCTGTCCGTCTAATAGGAGGATAACGTTCTTCTCGCTCCAGCCCATCCCCAGAAGCGCGTTCTTGAAGTCAATAGCATCGTCATCACAGTACTCCAAGTCGTTTATTGTACCGGCGTAGTCCGATATGCCTATGATTATCGCCCACCTGTCGGCTTTCTGGTCAAGTTCAATGGGGATGCCTGTCGCGATCCCTTGCGAATGCTTTTTTGCGGGCGTTCCGTCTTGTGCCAGAGCCGAATCCTGGATGTCTTCGCCCCCCTTGGTCTGCGCCTGTACTTGGACCTGGAGCGGCGACTGCGAAACCAGAACTGCAGTTGGGCTGAAAATTACGATTGATATCAAAATGACTGCAAGCTTAATTTTCCAGATCATCAATTTTCCCTAGGCTTTTATTGTGCTTCATGGCATAAATAGGATGTCAAAATCAGCGTGCTAAAGATAGAAGAACGACGCCTTATAACTTACGATTGTTTGATCCATTTTGTGAAGACGACACCAGCGCTTTCTAAGCTGTTGAGATTGACGAGTGGTGCACCCAGGGTCCATGCCACATCTAGCATTCCTGATTCGTGCCTCAGGCAGATCAGTTAGCTGGATGGCAAAATCGACGAGTTATAGGATGAACTGCTCGAGTTCTCGTAAGATTATGTTGTCAAGCCCATCAGAGAAGACGGGAACTTAGGACGAACTGCCTTTTCGATGCAT
The DNA here is from genome assembly GCA_029907755.1 of Candidatus Methanosuratincola sp. GTDB lineage: Archaea > Thermoproteota > Methanomethylicia > Methanomethylicales > Methanomethylicaceae > Methanosuratincola. Next base: position 1,541 of record JARYLH010000049.1, on the reverse strand, counting down.
TAGATATTCGAGGCGCAGCTTAGGAGGAGGATAATGGTGCGCTGGCAATTTTGCCGTCAGTCACGCCAAGAATGAGCTTGGAAATGTTGTGTGGAAGAGGAATGTTGATCGGGGACATCAGGGCTGACCGCCAGGAGAAACTACTTGTTCTAAATGAACTTCTGAAGCTGATAAATGTGATCGACAAAGAAGGGCATGAGGGCGTGCTGAAAGTCGCCGATGATCTGAAAATCACATTCTACGACGCGCCATACGTCTATGCGGCAAAAGCCCGTGGATTACCCCCTGATAACTAAGGACGTTGCACCGATTAACAATGCAAAAAATGCGGTTCAGGTGCAGGGCGTGGAGGCGATGGGAGGGCAATGACTTCCCGCTGAAAGTCAAAGTTGAATCTTTTTTTCCTCTTTCATGCCTTCTTCTCGCCAGCTGACCCGTGGAGCGGCTCTCCCAATCCCGCCTTCGCGCACTCCATCAGCGACTCCACTAGCGTTGGGTGGGGCATCACCGAGGAAGCCATTTCATCCAGCCTCATCCCCATCTGCACTGCTAGGACGCATGCGCCGATCATGTCCGAAGCGTTCGCGCCGACGATCTGCGCGCCAATGATCTTCCGGCTATCCTTCTCTGCCACGAGCTTCACGAACCCCTCCGGGCGGTTCATCGTCAGCGCCCTTGCGAGCGCGGCAAACTGGAAGGTACCCGAGGCGGCTTCGATCCCTTTTTTCGAAGCCTCCGCCTCGTCCATGCCCACGACAGCTATCTCAGGGTCAGAATATACGACGGACGGGATCGGAAGCTGCTCGAATCGCTCCCTCTTCCTGGCTATGATCTCGGCGATCTGGTAGCCGTGATCCGAGGCGCGGTGAGCCAAGTATGGGATCCCGACGACATCCCCCGCCGCGTAAACGCCAATGACCGACGTCTCGAGCCTCCCATTGACTTTCACGAAGCCTTTCCTGTCCAGCTCGACCCCTATCGCCTCGAGCCCAAGCCCGTCGGTGTTCGGCCTCCTGCCCACTGCGACCAAGACGTAGTCGCACTCCACCTCGCTCCCGTCAGAGATGGTTGCGACGTACCTGCTTCCTTCACCGCTACGGCATCCGCAACTCCCTTCTTTTGCAGTTTCTTCCTCTTTCTTAATTCCGTTCCCATCCGCGCTCCTGCCGCCTCTCCTCTCGAGCTTAACTATCTTCTTTCCGATCCGCATGTCCACGCCAAGCTTCCCGAGCGAGTCGTAGACTGGCTTCACCACGTCTGGACACCACCCAGGAAGGAGCTGATCCATTATCTCCACGATTGTTACCCTGGAGCCCATCTCTGCGAGCGCGGTCGCCATCTCGACGCCGATCACCCCGCCCCCGACGATGCATATGGACTTGGGGAGCCCCGGCAACGAGAAGACGTCGTCCGAGCTGATCACCCCCGCGGAGGCGAACCTGACTTCGGGCAGGTCGTACGGGCGCGAGCCGGTAGCGACCACGAAGCTCTCCGCCTTCACTATGCCACCGTTGGGTAGGACCTCGAGCGTGCCCAGGGAG
>JARYLH010000048.1 GCA_029907755.1 Candidatus Methanosuratincola sp. | reverse complement strand
AATGCGTTATAGCCCTGATTACGGCCGGATCCCTCTCATCGAAGTACCTTGAGTCCTGTGCAGGGAGTATTGGCGAGTCCCTGTCGACGCCAAGGATGAGCTGCGTAAGGTCGTTGCTCCCGACGCTGAACCCGTCGCAGAGCCTCGAGAACTCGTCAGCCATGAAAATTATCGATGGGATCTCAGCCATGAGCCATACCTTGAAGTCGCGATCCCTCTGCAGACCCTCTTCCTTCATTATCTGCAGGCAGGACTCGACTTCCCACGTCGTTCTCACGAATGGCAACATCACCCAGACGTTCTTCAGGCCCCACTCATCCCTCACGCGTTTGATCGCCTTACACTCTAGCCTGAAGGCAGGAGAGTAAATCTCTGAAACGTAGCGGCTGACGCCCCTCCATCCTATCATCGGATTTGCCTCCTGTGGCTCGAACCTGTCGCCTCCCACAAGCTGGCGGTACTCGTTTGTCTTAAAGTCGCTGAACCTTACCACGAGCGGCCTCGGGTGTATCTCCCTCGCGACCTTTGAGATTCCAGTCGCGAGTTTGTCAATGAATACCTCATCCTGCTTTGTCTCTATCAGGTGGAGAGGGTGTTCCCCTATGACATCGGCGATTATGAATTCAACGCGCATCAGCCCTATCCCATCGAACGGCAGATCGCGGTACTTGTCGATCATGCCCGGCTCCCCCAGGTTCATGTATATCTTGGTTGCGGTCGGGTAGTAAGACTCGACGCTAAGCGCCGCTTTGGTGGGAACCACGGGCTTCTTTTCCTCAGGACCGATCAAGTCCCCTTCATAGACCACCCCGTGGGTGGCGTCGACCGTTATCACCTGCCCTGTTTTAAGTATCTTTGTCGCATCCTTGGTACCAACGATGCATGGAATGCCCAACTCCCTGCTAACTATGGCTGCGTGGCACGTCTTGCCTCCGCTGTCGGTGATTATCGCAAGAGCCTTCCGCATGGCAGGAGCCCAGTCCGGGGACGTCATCTCGGTGACCAGTATCTCGCCTGCCTGGAACTCCCTGATATGCTTCGTGTCCATTATCACGTGCGCCTTTCCCGACACTAGCCCAGGAGATGCAGGCACGCCCCTCAAGAGGCGCTTGACCCCGCTGTCCATCTGGTCCATCTTTTTTCCTTCAGGCTTGGTCTCCTGCTTCATCGACCACACAGTCTCGGGCCTTGCCTGGACTATGTACAGCTTCTTTTCTTCAGAGTCGAGCGCCCACTCTATGTCCATCCCCATCCCGTAGTGCTTCTCTATATCGACCGCGAACTTTGCGAGCTCGAGAACCTGGTCGTCAGAGATGCACGGTGCCTCAACACGGTCTTGCGGAACCGGGACCTCCTTTAGGAAGCCCTCGCCGCTGTCAGAAGGAGAACGTATTGCCATCATCTCCTTCTTCGAAATGTTCCTTTCGATTATCTTCATCGTCTTCTTGTCGACCGTCCATTCATCCGGGCTCACCTTGCCCTGGACTATCATCTCACCGATCCCCCAGGTGCCCTCAATGAGAACCACATCGCGGTTCCCTGTGGTCGGATCCAAGGTGAACATGACCCCCGAGGATTCGCTATTGACCATTTTCTGCACTGCGACGCTAAGGTAAACCTTCATATCGTCGAAGCCCTTCTCCTTTCTGTAGGCGATCGCCCTCGGGGTGAACAGTGATGAGAAGCATTTTATGACATATTTGAGGAGCGGATCCTTCCCAGAAACGAAAAGGTAGGTTTCCTGCTGCCCCGCGAAGCTGGCTCCTGGCAGGTCTTCTGCCGTGGCGCTGCTCCTGACCGCGACTGGAGGATCCTTGACCCTCAGCATGCTCCCCAGCTTCTGGTAAGCCTCAACAATCTCGTCTGCCAGCTCGTCCGGCAGTGGCGCAGACTCGATTATTGACCTGATTTCTCTGGACGAGGATTCCAAGGAGTCGCTGTCAGAGACATCCATCCTGGAGAGGACCTCATTTATCCTCTCTCGGAGGTTGTTCCTGTTTATGTGCAGCTTGTACGCCTCAGCCGTTATTGCAAACCCAGGAGGGACAGGCACGCCAAAAGATATGAGTTCACCTAGATTTGCGCACTTACCACCAACAAGAGGGATGTCATCCTTCTTCAATGAGTCGAAAAAGATTATGTACGATGATCTAGAACCAACCATCGACAGCACCTTAAATCGATTAGGGACGTGCATCACTATTAATATTTTTGGTCAGAATGCAGCAGAACTTCAGATTTTGAGGGAGGATTATAAGACATGCGCATGAGATTGCCCAAAAAGTTTGGTCTTTGCTGCCATGGTTTGCAATCAATAAGAAGCTCGCCAACATGCTTATATTAATTAATCGCTATATTTATAGCAATATAACTTCAATATATTAAGGCATGGTCTATGAGACAAATAGACGATTATGACCTGAGGATAATCGAAGCGCTAAGGAAGGACGGAAGGGCATCATACAGGAAACTTGCCTCCATTGTTGGGCTATCGAATGTTGCGGTTAGGGACAGGGTAAGCAAGCTGGTGAAGAGAGGATACATCAAGGGGTTTTTTGCGCTTGCCGACTCGAGACTGATAGGAAAGGATGTCTCAGCGATTTTTGAGGTCGAGACGAATACGAATGAATTTTCCGAGGTGGTGGGGAGGATTTCTGCATGCGAGGAAGTCACCAAGGTCTACGAGAAGGTGGGCGCCCCCACCATTTTCGTTCATGCGAGTTTCAGCAACATTGACGAGATGCAGAATTTCGCCGAGAGCATCTACAAGATTAAAGGCGTAGTGAGGGTAGCATCATCAATGATTTACAAGAGGCATAAATTCGATCCGTCTCTGGACGTATGACTACAGCCCTCCGATTTGACCTCAAAATGGAAAAATTATTTCAGTATCTTGAAGTCAGAGAATTCGTTCTTGCTGTCTTGCCACTCGATGGAAAGGTTGTCTACCTTGGAGCTGGGCGGCCCGATCCTTAGCTCCGATATCAGGTCCATCAGCTTCTCCTTGTCTCCTTCGGCCAAGACCTCAACGCTACCATCCTTCTGGTTCCTGACGTATCCTTTAAGAGCCAGCCCCCTTGCTATGCGATATGTGTAGTATCTATAGCCCACTCCTTGCACCAAGCCCGTAACCTTGATCTTGACGCGTGCTGTCAAAAAACACACCCTGTTGTATCAAAGTATGACGGAAATACTATAAAAAACATGCTCAAAAATAACTGATCGCATCCCTTAAGCTTCGATTCTGAAGGATTGCCAAAGACCAGATCTCATAACATTAATATGATTAGGCAGTTAGATGCAAGTGGTTGAAGGTTGGTCCAGCATGACGATTGAAGAAGGGCAGGAGATACTGCTTTACGTCAACGAAAAGAAGAGTTGGATTGTATCCGTAGGAAGCGGTAAAAAATTCCACACTCATAAGGGGATCGTCGATCTGGGAGAGCTGATTGGGAAAGAGTATGGGACCGAACTAAAGACCACGCTGGGGCTCCCCATGAAGGCGATGCCGGTGGACTACTTGGACCACCTCGAAAGGGTCTCCAGAAAGACGCAGATCATATACCCAAAGGACATAGCGCTCATCACTCTCTTGGCCAACGTGAGACCGGGATCTAGGGTTGTCGAATGTGGAACTGGGAGCGGGTCGCTAACGAGCTACCTGGTCACGCATGTACAGCCAAATGGAATGGTGTACACCTATGAAGCGAGGGAGGATTTCCAAAGGATAGCACGAAGGAATCTTGAAAGAATGGGACTGTCAAAGAATGTTGAGATGAAGCTGAAGGACATCAACGAAGGCATAGATGAAAGAGATGTCGATGCAGTTATCTTAGACATGGCAACGCCTTGGCAGGTAGTAGGCCTGGCTCGCGACGCCCTGAGAACAGGAGGCAGGCTGGTTAGCTTCAGCCCAACAATAAACCAAGTCGAGAAGACTGTGGAAGAAATGCGTAGTAAAGGTTTTTTGGCAGTAAAGGCATTAGAATTACTAATGCGGACGTACAAGGTCAAGGCAAATGAGACTAGACCGGACATGATAATGGTAGGTCACACAGGATATATCGTTTCTGGGAGGAAAGGCTGATGGAAAGGGTTCTGACAGGACTGAAAAAAGCAGAAGTTGTTGCAGAGGAGATGGAGAACGAGGCCAAGGCAAGAGCTGACGAGCTTGTGAGGAGGGCTGAGGAGGAGGCAAAGAAACTGGAGCTGGAGTCTGAGCGGAAGGCGAAGGAGATTGGAGAAGAGGCGTACTTCCAGAAGATTTCCGAGGCTAAAAGGCGCACAGAGAAGATCAGGAAAGAGAGCGAGACCGCTTCTGCAGAGCTCAGGAAAAGAGCAGAAGAAAAGAAGAAGGCATGCGTGGATGAAGTGGTAGAAGCCGTACTAAAGGATCTCAACCCATAAGCGGTGGAGCTGGCAACATTGAGCGACCCCGTTTATACAGTTGTAAAAGCCTCTGCAAGGAAAGGCAGGCTCTTGACAAGAGAGCAGTTTTTAGAACTATCGTACTCCAAGGATCTGAAGGAGTTGGCGAATAAGCTCAAAGAGAGGGTGCCAACCCTCGAAGTTCCATCATTGAGCGCTAAGGCGCTAGAGGGCGCGCTCTACAGCGCATACCTCGCCGAGGTCGATGAGTTCATAAAAACATCAGACAAGCTCACGAAGGCGCTCAGCTTCTTCAGGAGGGAGGTCGCCGATACAGAAAAAGCCGAGGCCTTGAAATCAGCCCTAGCCGAAAATTTGCCTGACAAACAAAAAGAGGATTCCCTCCTTAGGCTCAAGGCAGAAGGTTTCGAGCGGGAGGTCGAGACCTCCTCAAGAGTCTTCACGAAATACAGGATCCCTGGCTTGGTAAATGCAGTCTTCGCAAGACAGAGGATACTTGACCTTTGCGAGGATGTCGGCAAATTGGGCAGGGAGGCCAGATCAGGGCTGATTGATTTCATTAAAACAAAAGTTGATTACTTCAATTCAATAACGATTATACGTGGTCTCAAGAACGGGGTTCCGCCAGGTGCAATTAGCGAATTACTCATATATCAGCTGGGGAGCATCCCTGAGGAGAAGCTTAACGAAGCAACAAAACAAGGCGATGCAGAAAAGGCAGCCTCTTTCCTGTTGAGCGTACTGTCGTCCAAAGGGACAGGTGCGAGAGACCTCGAAAAGCTGTATGAAGAGAAGCTGGGGAAGAACGCGGAGAGGGCATACTACAGGAATTATTCAAACCTTGCGGCTGTGTTTTCATACCTCGAGCTCAAGCTGAGGGAAACAAAGAACCTCATAAGGCTCGCCAACATAATCGAAAGGGGAATGGATCCAAAAAGGTCAGTCCAGGAGTTTATTTACTGACCTGGATCGGAACTCCAACAGCTAACCTGAATGGGCTGAAGCGCACCCCTCCGTCGCTGTAGAACTTGCTGAACCACTCGTAGAAGTGAAGCCTCAGATCCTGGGCCAGGACCAAGATTCCCTCCAGCAAGACCACGAATACATTCCCTACAACGATTAGAAGCGGCGAGAGCACAAACCCCAGACCTCCCCCCGAGGTGATCTCAGCCAAGCTGTAGAAGACGGTTGTGAGCATTATGTGCGCAACCACCATCGCGAAAATTCGCAGGTAGGAAACGGTGTTTGAAATGAAGCTTATCATTGTCTCAAATATCTCGAAGAACATCTCGCCGAGCTTGCCCACGCCTTTCTTGCCATGCTTTGCTATCTCGTAAAAGGGCTCCGCCAGGAAAAGGAAGACTATCGGACCCAATATGTAGTAGATCGGACCAGAGAACCACTCCATGAGATTCAGCCCGAAGACGAAGACCACATATATGAAGCCGATGTAAAGGGTGAGCTTCGGCAGGTTGACAAGGAAAGCCGTTGAGTATTTCCTCTGGATGAGGCTGTTGGTGAACGAGAGGAACAGCCCCAGGGATATGTGCGCCACGCCCACGAATAGGGAAATCTTCAGCATCGTCATCAGGTCTTCCGATGGGTGGAGCGGCGGCTCATAGCCAACCAAATGGTGGAGAGATTGTCCAAAGAATTCTCCGTATAGCAAAGCACCGATTATTGCCCCTGCAAGACCAGTAATTATCAATACCAAGCCTATCTTCTTCATTGACCCGAAGAATCTGTAGAATACGAGCCCGAGCAAAGCGAGTGATATGCCATGGCCTAGATCCCCAAACATCAGCCCGAACAAGATTGGGAAGCTCAGGGCCATGATTGGCGTGGGGTTGACCTCATTGTAAGAAGGGGAACCGTATAGATTTGTTATTGAATCGAAGAGCTTGAAGAACCGCGGATATTTGAAGGACACAGGGACAGAGGCGGAAGTGTCATCCTCCTTGATGAAGGACACTACCCGACCATTTAGGGCTTGCTGCACCGAATTCGTAAGATCTTGAACATGATCCTTCGGCACGTAGCCTTCTAGCACTGCCCAATTCTTGCTGTAAGAGGACTTCTCCTTTACAGAGAGGATGGAACCTGCGTCACTGACAGATTGTTCCAAATAGAGAAGTCTTCCAAAGTTCCTTTCAAGGAGAGAGATCCGCTCTGCCTTAATTTTTTTGGTGTTTTCAAGATCTCCTTCCAACGCTTCCAGCTTGGTTGAGAAATTTGAAAGGCTTCCCTGGAACCCTTCAGGAAGCTCAACAGGACGGAAACCCGCCGACTCGAGCTGCTGCATCACGCTGGTCGTTTGGCTTGGCAAATAGACCACTAGTGCAACAACGGGCTCTCCAGACGCCTCAACAACCACGCATGTTTCAGGCAATGCAGCCCTCAGTTCGGATACTGAAGATTTCTCTGAGCGGGCAAAAATGAAGCCGAACGCTTTTAGCTGAGAGAGCATTTCCAACGAATCAGCTCCCAAATTACCGGAAGCTATGCTCTTCCACAAGAGGAGATTATCGGCCAATCTTTCCTCGATCTTTGCCACATCGTCTAGACCATGGATCAGTTTCGCATAACCTGCGACTTCAGAATCGATGATCGCCACATAATCTTTCCAATCCCTTGCCGAGATAGGGGAGCATGAGGGCGTTGCAATCCCCGGGGCGATATAATTTTTCGTCTTCGAGACCAGATCCTTTATCCTGCCTCTCAGGGACTCGACCTCGCCCACATAATCAACCGTTCCTAACTCGCCCATTTCCCTCAAATAAAGATGTAGGTTAGCCTTCCGGTTGACTTCTTCGATAACTTTCTCTGAATCAGATTTAAGAAAAATTAAGGAGGTGTGACACATCTTGATTGGGCGTAGCATCAAGACGCACCCGTGTCCCGGCTATCAGATCCTCAGCCACAACAGGATTGCAATGATTAGACCGTAGATGGCGATTGCCTCGCACAGGGTCACGACAAGGAAAGCCTTGAAGAAGGTCTCCGGCTTTTCGACCAGTGATGAGATGGCTGCCGAACCGCTCTTCGCAAGTGCATACCCTGCAGCCAAAGCGGGAAGGCTTATTGCAAGGGCTATGGAGATGGTTATCATTGAAGCGTCCTGAGTTTGAGCTGGCTGTGTCAAGGCTTCTGCTGGCACCGATGCAGAGACAATGCTCAATCCAAGCGTTAAAAGCAATATAGGCATCAGAGTAGCCAAAATTACGAACAATCGCCGGGGCGGTATCGACTCCACAAAGTTAATTTTCAAGGGACTACCTCCGATTTGCTTTCAGTCTCTTTATTTATATCCTTCTTCCTTAAATTTATTTTCGAAAAGATTTCTTCTTGGAATGATTTTGCCAAAGCCCTGAATTCATTCAATTTCTTTTCATAGGCAGCGTCTATCTCTTTTAGGATTTCCTCATACATTTTCATGAACCTCCGCCCGTCTTTCAAGTATCCGCTTTACTTTCTTGACCCTAACGAACTCTTCCCTGTCCCTCTCTTCAAGGATGTTGGATATCATAGCTACCGTAGCGGAGTATCTAGGGATCAAGAACTGCTCCAGTGCGTTTATTCTTCTCTGGGTCCTCTTCACTTCCTCAACCAGGTTGATCAGCATGTTTTCCAGTTCGGCTACCCTCACTACGAGCTGGAGCGCCTGCTTGAACCTCTCGGCGGCCTCGTCTATCAGGACGGTCGGCCTCTCGAAGCCATAGGTTGTCGATCTCCTCAAATTCTCCAAATTCAGGGAGAGGACCGAGACGCCCATCACTTTTTTCTTCGATGTGGACAGATCAAACGTGATTGAAGGGAATTTTGCTGCAGACTCTATTTCCTTTGACCCAACAACTGCTGCAGCTTCATCGAGCGTTGTATAAGCCTCCCTCAGGTTTCTGTCGAGGTCGCCCCTGAGTTTTGTGGCCTCGCCGATGCGCCTGTTCACCTCGAGCAGCAGTATGTCCCTCTTCTCCTCCAAAAGATCGTGCGCCCTGCTCAGAAAAGAGAGGGTGCGCTTGAACCTAATCAGGTTCATCTTTGAAGGCGCTACTCTGAGGGACATGACTCAGCCCTCACTTCGGCCTGTAGTACTGCTTGACGAACTTGTCCGAGATCCTGGTCAGCTCGGACTCTGGAAGCAAGGAAAGCATGTCCCATGCCAGTGACAGCGTGGTCTCAAGGCTCCGGTTCTCATCGAACTTCTGGCTCAGGAAACGCTGCTCGAATGCGTCGCCGAACCGCAGGTATGCTCTGTCCTTGTCCGTGAGGCCTTCCTCACCGATAATGGCACTGAGCTGCCTAAGCTCTTGTGATCTGGCGTATGCTGAGTAAAGCTGGCTGGCCACCGGCCCGTGGTCCTCTCTCGTCTTTCCTTTCCCTATACCGTCCTTCATCAACCTCGATAGGCTCGGGAGTATGTTTATGGGGGGGTAGACGCCTCTGCGGTGCAAGTCCCTGTCGATCACAATCTGCCCCTCAGTGATGTACCCCGTAAGGTCCGGGATCGGGTGGGTGATATCGTCGTTTGGCATGGTGAGGACGGGCATTTGGGTGATGCTGCCTTTCTTGCCCTTTATGCGACCTGCACGCTCGTAGATCGAGGCGAAGTCGCTGTACATGTAACCTGGATAGCCCTTCCTGCTCGGAACCTCTTCCCTTGCAGCGCTGGTCTCCCTAAGCGCCTCTGCGTAGTTCGTCATGTCAGTGAGGATGACAAGAACATGCATATCCCTCTCGAATGCGAGATATTCTGCCAAGGTGAGGGCACAACGGGGGGTGACCAACCTCTCGACCGGAGGGTCATCAGCCAGGTTTAGGAAGAGCGACGAGTTTTTTAGCGCACCAGACTCTTCGAAACTCCTTTTGAAGAAGGCGGCCTCGTCGTGCTTGATGCCCATGGCGACAAATATGACAGCGAAGCTGGTCTCCTCGCCCGGGATAGTCGCCTGCCTTGCGACCTGTGTGGCAATGAGGTTATGTGGCAACCCTGACCCTGAAAAGAGCGGGAGTTTCTGACCCCTAACAAGTGTGTCCATCCCGTCTATTGCTGAAATGCCGGTCTGAATGAACTCGTTAGGGTAATCCCTGGAGTACGGGTTCATAGGCAGTCCGTTAACGTCACGGTAGTCCTCCGTGAAAGGCGTTGGGCCGCCGTCTATGGGCTCTCCGGTACCGTTGAAAACCCTTCCTAGCATGTCGTCTGAGACGGGGAGCGTCAATGGCCTGCCAAGGAATTTTATCGACGTGTCTGTGGTAGAGAGGCCAGTAGTCCCCTCGAAAACCTCAACGACAGCTATACCCTTCGAGACCTCGAGCACTTTGCCCCTCCGCATCTCCCCATCGCTGGTCCTTATTTCGACGAGCTCATTATAACCTACGTCAGATACACCTTCCACAAAGACCAAGGGACCGCTGATCTTTGTGACCCCTCGGAACTCCATCTGAACAGTCATCAGAACTTGACCTCCATAAGCTTCTTGATCTCGGCAGAAAGCGCCTCTGAGAAGTTCTGGATCTCTTTAATGCGTTCATTCTCGACAGACATCCTGAGCTTTGCGAGCTCGGCGAGCCGGGGCATTGCGACTAACTTCGAGGCAGGGACGCCTTTTGCTATGGCCGCGGTGGCTGCGTCGTGGAAGTTCAGTATTGCGTCGAGCAGAATGAACTGCTTTTCAGGAGAAGAGTAGGTGTCTATTGGATCGTAGGCGTTCTGCTGCAGGAAGCCTTCCCTCAAGAGCCTTGCGGTCTCCAAGACGAGTTTTTCCGACTCCGGAAGGGCTTCAGATCCTACCAGCCTGATGACTTCCTTCAGCTCGTCCTCACGCTTCAGGATCTCCATCGCCTTCAGCCTCTGCGACCTCCAGCGGTTAGTGGTGAGCCTGTTCCACCAGCTTTCCACATAGTCGGTGTATTCAGAATAGCTGGTGAGCCAGTTGATGGCAGGGTAGTGGCGCATACTAGCCAGCGCACTGTCCAACGCCCAGAAG
>JARYLH010000047.1 GCA_029907755.1 Candidatus Methanosuratincola sp. | reverse complement strand
AGCCTCAGTCGGTCGCAGACGGCTGTCGAGGCCCCCTATCAGGTAGGAGCTCGAGAACCCCGCGTCTATCGCCCACTCAGCAAGCGCCTTGGAAAAGGTTTGTCTTTCCTTCGGGTGCGGCGGGACGTTGGTGAGGACGAACACGAACTTATCCTTCTTGTAGATCTCGAACGGGAGGGAAAGGCGCTTCTCCTCCATCGACACGAAAGGCGGGATCCTGTCGGTCTCTATATACCCTATCAGATCAGCGCCGAGGGAGGTGACTGCGTGCTTGACCGAGATGAAACCAGTGGCACCAAGACCGTGGAAACCAGTGATGAGCGAACAACCCTTCAGGGAGGTATTGTCCACATGGAACGTGATTGCCATATACATGACCTCGATATCGATTAGCTATTCTCATTAATAAAGAGTGCCTCGCGGGGCTTATATTGACTGGTTTTAGACCGGATTCAGAAGAATTTTTAAGGGAGAAAAACTTTCTTTTGACAGATATCATGGAGGTTAAATTAAATTTGGTGAGTGTAACTGTTTTCGGCGCAGGGAGGGAAGTGGGGAGGTCAGGGTTCGAAGTCAAGGGCGAGAGGACTAAAATCATCATGGATTATGGAGTCCTTGTCAAGGAGGAGAGGCCTGCCTTCCCGCTCTCAACTTCCCCGAAGGATCTGGACGGGATTATAATAACACATGCCCATCTGGATCACTCGGGTACTGCCCCCTTATTCTACATCTCTGAGACGCCCCCTGTGTACATGACCGAGATAACTAAGCAGCTCACAGACATCCTAATCCGGGATTTGCTGCACCTTTCTGCTTACTACATCCCGTTCGAGGCCCTCGAGCTTAAGACGATGCTCGAGAGCTGCAGGAGCATCAGGAGCGGGACCTACAAGATTGGAGAGGCAGATGTCCTGTTCCAGAACTCTGGGCACATACCGGGCAGCGTGAATGCGCTTGTGACGCTGGAAGGCAAGAACATATGGTACTCAGGGGACATCAACACGATCGACACCGCACTGCTGAAGCGCGCAGAGCCTGAGCTGCCTGAGCTCGACATGGCCATCATCGAGAGCACCTACGCCCTCGTCGATCATCTGCCGAGGGAAGAATGCGAGAGGAAGCTGGTCGAGACTGCGACGGAGGTTGTGGAGGGGGGCGGTTTGGCACTTATCCCGGCCTTCTCTGTGGGGAGGTCCCAAGAGGTACTCTGCATACTCCAGAAGTACGGTTTCAAGTATGACATTGCAGTCGACGGGATGAGCAGGACCGCTACAAAGATGATAGCCGGGTGCGCGGGAGAGCTGAGGGACCCGGAGCTCCTGCGGGATGCCATGGCCAGGGTCAAGTGGGTGCAGGGGGAGAGGGACAGGAAAAAGCTGATCGACAGAAAGGGAGTGATCATAAGCTCCTCAGGGATGCTGACTGGCGGTGCCTCGACCTTCTACATGGAAAGGATAAGGAACAGGCCGAAGGATGCAGTCATCCTGGTCTCGTACCAGATACCAGGAACCCCTGGCAGGATCCTAATGGATGAGGGGAAGTACGGCCCGCCAGGCGATCTCAAGAAGGTGAAGTGCAGGGTGGAATGGATCGACTTCTCATCGCACTGCGGCAAGACAGGACTGATGGAGCTAGTGAAGTCGCTTAAAGGGAACCCCAAGATACTCTGTGTACACGGCGAGGCAGAGTCCTGCATCGATTTCGCCGAGAGGATAAGGCAGGAGACAGGGCACGATGCGTATGCCCCTTCAATCGGCGACGCCTTCAAGCTTTGAGAGGGTTTGAGGCGCCCGATTGAAAAACGATCACAAATGTACAAACATTTTTTAAATACCTGTGTCCAATTCTCAAGAGTCTGGTGAGGCAATTGAGCAGAGAAGTTGAAGCCATCAGGAAGATAGTCATTGAGCACACGCAGTGGAGAGGTTCATGCCTTAACCTGATCGCTAGCGAGAATGTGGTCAGCAAGGCGGTCAAGGAGATGCTCATCTCAGATCTAGGAAACAGGTATGCGATCGGATTCCTGCACAACAGGTTTTACTGCGGCACGAAGTACATCGACGAGCTTGAAGGCATCACCACCGATCTGGCAAGGCGGGTCTTCGATGCAGAGCATGTAAACTATGTGCCGATTTCTGGCACCATGGCCAATCTCGTGTTGTTCAACTCGCTGACGGCGCCCGGCGAGGTCGTTACCGCACTGAGCGTGATCGACGGAGGGCACGCGAGCTTCAGGGAGACCTCCAAGATACACGGGGTGAGCCTGGTTCCCCTTCCCTTCTCGATGGAGGAGATGAATATCGACGTAGGTGAGGCGGAGAAGGTCATCGCAAGGGTCAAGCCCAAAATCGTTCTGCTCGGCGCGAGCGAGATACTCTTCCCGCACCCCGTGAAGGAGATCAGGAGGATCGCCGACGAGACGGGCTCGATTGTGGCATACGACTCCGCACACGTTCTCGGGCTAATAGCAGGAAAGACCTTCCAAGATCCGCTGAGGGAGGGGGCGGAGATCGTCACAGGCAGCACCCACAAGACCTTCTTCGGGCCGCAGGGGGGGATTATACTCTGCAAGGCGAGGTATGCTAAGGAGATCGACAATGCTGCGTGGCAGCTGGTAAACAACCACCATGTGCACCGGGTCGCTGGTCTTTCGGTCGCTCTGGCAGAGTTCCTCGCATTCGGCAGAGAGTACGCAGCCCAGGTAATCAGGAACGCCAGGAGGTTGGCCGAGGAGCTCTACAACATGGGCGTCCCGGTCCTTGGAGAGAAGAACGGGTTTACCCGCTCCCACCAGGTAATATTCAGGGGCAATAACAACAACGGGGATGCCACGGCCAAGAGGCTGGAGGAGGCCAACATCGTCGCAACGAAGACGCCGCTTCCGACAGACAAGACGGAGGAGGACTGCTCCGGCGTTAGGCTCGGTACCCAAGAGGTCACGAGGCTAGGCATGAAGGAGGACGACATGGCAGAGATTGCAAAGCTGGTCAAGAGAGTGGCAGTCGACAGGGAAAACCCTGCTTCGGTCCGCGAGGAGGTCAGGAAACTGATCTCACAGTTCACGACTGTGAAGTATGCGTTCGAAGACGGCGACGAAGCCTACAGGCACATATCCCTATGACTGTCAGGATGCCTGGCCTGATTTTATTTCATTTTTATTTTTTAGCCACCCAGACCATTTCTTGTTTGTAAGAGGTCAGAGGGCGCCCGTCGAACCCCCCAAAGACTTCCCAATCCGCGAAACCAGCGATCCTCAGGAGGAGCTCGAACTCGCGCTTGAAAACCAACGCGAGGCGCTGCGTCCCCTTCCAGTACAGCTCGCCGTCCCTGTAGAGGACTGCGGTCGTCTCAATGATCTGATCTGGCTCGCTTATGAAGTAAGACCTCTGCCGTAGGATGTATTTTCCTTCGTCGCTGACAAGCAACTCCTCCGATTCCTTGTTCAAGCCCATCATCATTTCCAGATCAGGGTAGAGGAAGTTCAGTACGAGTTGCCCACCTGGCTCCAGATGCCTATGGAAGGAGCGGAGGGTGCTTAACTGATCCTCAGTGGTTATGTTGTAGAGGAAAGACCTGAATGGCACTATTATGAGCGAGAATTTTCGACCAAGATCAAAATTCCGCATGTCGGCCACAGTGACCTTTGGGCTGAGACCCATCGCCGACGCCTTCTCCTTGAGCTGGTTCAGCATCCTTTGCGAGATATCGATCCCCTCGACATCGATCCCCTCCTTGAGGAGTTCCAAGTAGATGCGCCCTGTCCCGCAGCCCACCTCGAGGACCTTCCCCCGGACTTTCTTGGCCTCCCTCTTGTAGAAGTCGATGTCTTCGCGGTAATTCCCGTACATTATGTCGTAGACTTCAGCCCATTGGTCGTATTCCGAGATTTTTGATGCCCCCTCTGGAGATACATATATCGGCGCCAATCAACTTAAGAATTTCTAAGCCAATGCGAATTTGTGGTGGGCCGGTCCGGACTCGAACCGGAGACCACCGCCGTGTCAGGGCGGTATCCTAACCAAACTAGACGACCGGCCCAGTGTCAGACTATTTCTGAAACGGCTTTATATTAAATTAACTATGTGCCACCGGAAGGCGTCGCTGTTTTGTTTTTCGTGAAGTAAAATCCTAGTTGCAGCCCGATCCAATTTATGACTTGTGTGCGAACTTGCTGCTGGTAGACCGATTTTTTCCTTCTGCGGCAATATCATTTTTGCTGATCCTATTTTGTCACGATGGCTGTAGCTCTGCCGCAACGTGGGCACGACCTTCCGCTCAGCATGACCCTTACGTCAGAGCGGCTCGGACAGAACCTGCTTACCTGCTGGTCCTTGTAATAGACTTTTTCTGCGCTGGCATCTCCCGCTCTCGAGATCAACAAATCTCCGCAGCCAGGGCAGTATGTGTTCTGAGCAGGACTTTTCGTTGTTCCGCCGATGTAGACGTAGTTGAGGCCGCTCTGGATCGCGGAGATCCTAATTTTTTCAAGATCCTCAAGTTTGATCTCGGCGTTGAACGCGATACGGTGGAAACTGTGCACCATGATGAAGTGGACGGGCGTCTCCGAGCCAAGGTTGAGGCGCACCCATTCACAGAAACGTCCTATCTCGTCTGGGCTGTCGTTCATCCCCCGGACCACAGGGTAGGCTATCTCGATGTGGATTCCTTTCCCCAATGCAGCCCTGCATGTCCTCAGAACAGGCCCCAGGGATCCCCCGCAGACCTCGTTGTAGAACCGGTTTGAGAATCCCTTTATGTCTACTTTTATGGCGTCAACAACCTCCAGGAGTTCGTCACGGGGACCATCCATGATGTAGCCGTTTGTGTTCAACATGCAGTAGAGTCCCTCTTTGTGCGCGAGGCGCGAGGTCTCGATCACGTACTCTGACCAGACAATCGGCTCGTTGAAGGTCCAGGCGATTCCATCCGCCCCTCTGGATATTGCCTCCGAAACGAGATCCCTAGGAGGGAGGCGCCTGTGGGGCGCGGCTTCAAACCCGCCTTCGACGAGCGGGTAGTTCTGGCAGTAGAGGCACCTGAGGTTGCACCCGAATGAGCCAACGGAATACAATTTGGAGCCCGGGAGAAAGTGAAAGATCGGCTTCTTCTCGATGTTGTCTATGGTGGAGACGGAGACAATGCCATAGTTGGTCGAGAATAGGCTGCCGCCGATATTCCTCCTGACCATACAGAAGCCGATCTTACCGTCCTTGATGATGCATGTGCGGGGGCAGAGAAGGCACCTCACGGCGCCCGCTTCCCGTTCCCACCATCTTGCCGGGGAGAGTGCTTCCACGCGATCGGATCCGCCTTTCTTGCTAATATCGGATTCGGAGCGCAAGCAGCGAAGGATAGCCTGGTGTGGATGGTCTTGTATTGGGAAAAGGGCAGAACGGCTTAATCCGTGCTGTTAAAAAGGGACCGGTATTTTGGAGGATGGAATAGGTTGAGGATTGGGGGCAGATCCGCCCTGTCTGTTTTGGCGATTGTGGGGGCATCTGCAATTTTACTGTGGCTTTCGATCCCGCCCTTGCTGTCCGCCACGGTTCGACCTGTCTACGAGATCGTAAGCGTTGGGGCAGAAGAGGTGGAGTGCAGGTATGAACAGGCGCCAGAAGGCATATTCTTCGAGAGGGCGCTGAATTTCGCAGCCTTGAAGGTCAACGTCTCCGGTATCAGGAGCTCAATTGGGCCGGTGACCACTCTGATAGTGAAGCTGCCGGACAATTCCACACACTTCCTTAGGAGCTATGTCTATCCATCAGACGCCCCTCCAAGAGTCGCCAGCACTAGGTTCGTCGATGCGGTCTATGAGGCCTACTCTGCAGCACACTGGTTGGAGCTGCAGCAAGCCGCTTACGGTGAAGGCTACGAGCTGTCTCTAGACGCCAGCGATTTCATTGAGGCCTATAACCTTATGCTGCGCACCACAGGCAAGGATTGCCTGCCTTCGGACGCAAGCGTGGTCGGGATAGTCCCGATAAGCGACAGGTACTTGCTTTACACCGAGCCATCGAAAATAATGGCAGTGGGTTTCGATTGGTGGGGAAGCGGATGTGTCACCCTCTCGATTGTCAGGTGCCTAGTCGACGGCATTGCGATGCCCGTTAGTGGCACCACGGTGGATTTGACTGGGCTCGGCGGAGAGCACAGGGTGGAGCTGACTCTTGAAGCAGAGATGCCACTCATCTTTTGGTGGAAACCCGTTTTCACCTCAAGTTCCATCCAAGACTTGGGACAATCCTGAGGGGGTCTAAAATTGGTAGTGACCGCTCCGAGATTCCTCTGGCTCATTGTGATCGTTGTCGCATCGGCAGCGGCCTGCACGCAGCCGGTAGGCGCATACACCGAGAGCGTTGCCCTGACCCCTGCGCAGCTCACATGGGGTTGGCAGGCAGGGCCCGTATTCCCAAACGACGAGGCCTCGCGGCTAGGGTTCGAGCAGTCTATCCTTAACTACCAGGCTTACACCATTCCAGGGGGGTTTGAGCTTTGGGTCAGGGCATCAGTCCCGACCGGAGGCGGCGGGTGGCCCAACGCGAACGTCTCCGGAAGCCTCTCATATTCCTCATCTGTCCCGAGGGCAATCTCCTACTTGACGTGGGAAGTTCAGGAATTAGCCGTGACGGCTCCGGTCTTTCACGACCCTGAGGACGGGGTCGGGCTCTCCTGCCCGCCAGCGGGCATGGGGGACGCGCTGTACGGAGCGGGGCCTGCGGGCGGCGCCATCCAGCTGGGCGCAAGCAAGTACTCGGGGGGGAAGACGAGCTACACGGTAGTAGGCCCTGCCGCATGGGCGGTTGCAAGCTACTCGTATTGGAACAACGAGTACATCACGGACTACTCGGAGGTCAAAGTGAGGGCTACGATCTCGTCTTTGAGATTGACCTTTCATTGGGCGGAGCTCAGCATTTCAGCCAGCAGTAACGAGTCGCCCGTAGGCACCGCAATTCAGTTCAATGCCTCGGCCAAGGACGGCGTCTCCCCCTACGCTTTCTGCTGGGACTTCGGCGACGGCAGCAGATCCTACGATCGAAGCCCGTCCAAATCCTACGCCCATCCTGGATCATACACAGTGACTTGCACGGTCACTGATTCTGCGGGCATCACCGATGCAAAGAGCCTCCAAGTGACCATCAACGCATACCTCACTATCATGCCCTCAACAGGGGGCAGCACCAACCCCTCTTCAGGGACCTACGCGTACGCTTCGACGCAGGGGGTATCCGTAGAGGCATTTCCCTCCTCAGGGAATTGCTTCTCCCACTGGCTCTTGGACGGCCAGACGGTCCCCTCCAATCCGATATCGATATTCATGGACGCAAACCACACACTGAGCCCGGTCTTCACCGCAGCGCCAACCGCGTTCGACTTCAGCATTTCAAAATCGGGGGATGTTGCCGTCCAGAGGGGCGGAAGCGGAGGTGTCGCGGTATTTGCAACCCTTCTGTCTGGCATTGCAGAACAAGTCTCCCTTAGCCATTTTTGGACGGGCAGCCCTCCAATCGGCGTCTCGATCGGGCTATCACCCCTAACGATAGTCCCGACGGCAACTGCCTCCCTGCAAGTTCAGACGGGGTCGAGTGCTTCAGTTGGGACGTACACGCTGAGGATTGTTGGCACGGCTGCAGGTGGGTTGACGAGGAACGTCGACGTAGCAGTCACAATCACTGAAACACAACCCCCAACCATCTACTATTACCTGACTGTGCAGCCTGCTGAGGGGGGGAGCACCAACCTGGCACCCGGAAGCTACCGGTACGAGGTGGGAAAGGGGGTCACGCTGATCGCCACGCCCTACCCCGGGTACACTTTCCGGAAGTGGTCGGTCAACGGGATAGACTACAGCAGCGACACGGTTCAGTTGACGATGAATGAGGACAAGATCGCGGTCGCGGAGTTCTCGCCGGAGCAGCAAACGCAAACCACAGAGCCATTGACAGTATCCCCATGCAACATAATCACCGGGGAGCAGCTTGATAGAGTGGTCGTTAACGAGAACTTCGGGATCAACGTGACCGGCATAGTGCCAGGGATCTCCTCCCCGTCCCAGGTGACTGTCACGGCTTGGCTGGACCCGTCCGGTGCGGTATGCCACTCGGAGGGCGGTTTGGGGAATCCAGAATGCAAGTTCAGCGGCATGGCTACCACGAATGCATCAGGGTGGTTCACGATTGCATTCGGAGGGCTTTCAAGCATGTTCTACTCGACAAACAGGAGCGCGTCCTTGGGATCGCAGCACTATGCTTATGCGGTTGTGACCGTCGGAAACAGCAACTATTCGTATAACGGCACTTGGAAGATCGACACAGTGGAGGTGGCTGCCGAGTTCGACTACAACCTGACTGGCGCAGCTGCAACTTTCAGGTTCATCTTCGCGACGGACGGGTATCCGTTAACAGGCAGGAGCAGGTACTACATGACCTCGCTCGAGGGTGCGTACAGTGCCCTAGTCAGCGGGACTCTGAATGCGAGCAGGCTCTCGACGCCGTGCGATTCATACGGATTCGCGAGGCTGTACATACCGTACGAGGAGATGAATGCGTCTACGCTCTTCTCGCCGGTCGAGCTGCCAGTCTGGGCGACCCTTCAGGACGGGAGTGTCTTCAGGGCAAGCTGGCTGCCCACCAGCAGGATCAACTACTCAGTGCTGGCGCCGGTGGTATACCAATTCAACGCTACGTGCATTGCGGTAGAGGCGATCGACTGGGGAGACCGAGCGAACCTGGCAGGAGTGCCGGGGGTGCAGTTGGCGCTCTACTGGGACACGTACGAACACCCATTCAACGGCACCCACGGGCTGCTCGGCTACTACGGACCGACGCAGAGGGCTAGCCTGGTTAACCAGGATGGAGGCACCTACATCGACATGGGTGCACTAACCCCAGATTATGGTCGAATCCCCGTTGATTGCACGCTCTCAGTCCCTGAGGATAAGGTCGAGGCGGAAATTGCCGTGGCGACTTATGCCGATTATCATGGAACGATCGCCTTGGGAGACGGGCCGGACGGGCTGTGGCTTCAACTAGTCCCCGGGCACTCGTCGTCAACACTGTACAATCCAACCAGGGACGGGAGGATCCTACTTGTGGGCACGATTTAGGCATTAATGATCAGCAAGTCGGCAGGAATTGGAGACGGCGGTGGAAAAGCATGCATGGAGCAATAACTGCAATCCTGATTTCAATGGCAATGGTTGCGATAGTTGCCGGATTCGCGGCAGGTGGCTATTACACAGCAATGCAGGCGCCAAAGTCCCCCGAGATCACAATCCAGACGAAGGCGGCTGAGCTTGGCAACATCATTTCTAAAAACGAAACCGGCATCGTTTTCGGGTTCTCGACAGGCGGACTGATGATGGTCGAGGAGGAATTGGGGGCTTTCAACATTACCCTCAGCCTCCCAGGAGGATCCCAGAGCGTCAAGCTCGGTCGGAATGCGCTGTGCATAATTGGCGGCGCAACAGCCAGCGCCCCCAGAGAGAACTTCTCGGTCCTGAGCGTCGGGCAGGATCCCAGTTTTCTGGAGGGGTGCAGCAGGGTCAGGGTATTTGACGGGATGCTTGGGGGCGAGCGGGCAGCGTTCATAATGCCCATACCCTCGATCGGATACGCGCGTTCTGCGAGCGATCTCAACGTAACGACCCACTCGGTGAGGATCATCATAGGGAGGATCGACGGCCCTTTTTCAGCAGCCGGAACTTTTGACCTCTTGCTTCTAAAGAGGTGCTGGAAGGGACTGACCTTCTCGAGGTATGTTGATGTCCCCGGAACGGCAGAGATCTCCGTGGACGGCGCCAAAGCCCTCAGCTTCTCTGTCAGCAGCGGGGAGAAGATTACGGTCGAGATCGGTTGCGTCTGCTATACCCCGATCAGGCTGAGGTGAGGCACATGGACAGGCCCGTCGCAACCATAATTTTGATCGCCTCCCTGTTGGCATCCGGATCGGCGTTCGCGAGCGCCTCGGCAGCATTCTGGGGGAGAGCAAGTACGATGATGGCAGAATTCGCTGTGAGCGGGATGGCTTTCGAGATGGCTGCAGGGGTGGCGGAGGCTGCCGGTAGAGCGGCGCAGAGCGGGATGGCTGTTGAAACCCACATCATCTTCCCGGAGGAAGCATTGGTCGAGGCCTCAGGAACCAGCATAACCGTAATCGTAATATTCGACGGGAGCTTGCTGAACGCATCGGTCTCTTTAACGGGCGGGATAGACATCCGACCCTCGAGGTTCAGTTCTTCATCATTCGCCGTCACCGCTTTCCCGAACGGGACGGTGATAATCTCGGGGCAAAAAGCCGAGGGGGATTTAAACAAGCCTATAGGTTGGGGTTAAGCAAGCCCCAAGTGGTGTACTATGGATCAGGCGTTCGAGGCCGCGATCGCTTTCGCAATTTTTGTGGCAGCATTTTCGGCATCGCAGTACACAGCCGCAGCCAT
>JARYLH010000046.1 GCA_029907755.1 Candidatus Methanosuratincola sp. | reverse complement strand
CTCGACCTCCTCCAGCAGCTTCTGGTCGACCTTCCTCATCACCTCATGCGGATCCCCCGGCATCAAAACCACCGGGTAGATTATGCCGCGGCCTGCTTTTCCTCCTTTCGCCTGATTTATTGCCTGAGTGATTGACTGCGCCTTCCTTCCGACTCCTCGGACGGGAATGCCTCCGCCTAACCTTAAGAGCCGCCCCGCACATTATATCACGGTGATGGCAATTACCGCAAGGATAGGGCATCTGGGGATAGAGGTCTCCGACGTGGCAGCCTCCAGGAGGTTCTATGACGCGCTCCTCGGGTCCCTCGGATTCAGGCTGATCGGGGAGTCCGGGGAGCACGCGGGGTACTCGGACGGCTCGACGCAGGTCTGGATCGCCAGGTCCGCCCCGCGCAGGGTCTCGCGGCTGCCGCCGTCCGGGGACGAGGAGGTCGTCTCTGAGCACGTCGCGTTTCTCGTCGAAAGCCGCGGGGCTGTGGACCGTGTGTCGTCCGAGATGGAGAGGAACGGCTTCAGGCCGCTCTTCCCTCCCGAGGCACACCCGGAGTTCGTCGAGGGCTACTACGCCGCGTCCTTCGAGGACCCTGACCACTACGTGATCGAGGTCTACGCGATCGAACCCAAGGCGGGCTGAGCATGGCATAGCGCCAGACCCTTTTTTTGCAATCGCTCCTTTCTTTTTCCGTTCAGCCAGACGAAAGCCACAATCATGTGATCATGGACGGCTATGCCCTGCAGATCCCGTATCCGCAGAGGGCCTCGGAAGCCTTCCTTATCCCGCTCTCGAACGCCTTCAGGTTCTGCTCGACTGTCCCCCTTGGGACAACCTCCGCTATCGCCTCCTTGACCTTCTCCGGGTCCAGCGGGAGGTCCCTCAGCGCGGAGAGGCACCCCAGGAAGACCGCGTTCTCCACGTTGGGGTTCCCGCACTCCTTAGCTATTGCGAGCGCGTCGATCACAGCGACTTTCCCGGTCCACCTCCTGACCCTGGTGACCGTCCTCACTATCACGGGGACCCTGTGCCTCTCAGAGATTGCGAATGCCTCCTTCACCATGTCCTTCGACTCTTGGGCGGTGGAGGGCTCTAGCATCGGGATGTAGGCGTTTGGTGCAAAGAACCTCCCGTCCTGCTCGGACTGGGAGGAGTGGGCGTGGGGATCGTCTGCCATCACTATCACCATGCCTCCCCCGACCCCGGTGTACCCCAGGACAAAGAGCGTGTCGGAGGCGACGTTCATTCCGACGCTCTTCATGGCCGTGAGGCTCCTGAACCCCGCGAACGATGCCCCTGCGCATATCTCCAACGCTACCTTCTCGTTGGTCGCGATCTGCATCTGGTAGTCGAAGCTCCCGAGCGCCTCCGAGAACGTGTCCAGGATCTCGGATGTCGGAGCGCCAGGGTAAAACGCTACCACCTTGACGTCAGCCTCGATAGCCCCCCTCGCTATCGCCTCGTTGCAGAGCATGAAAGCCTTTCCCTTGTCCGGAGAGACGACGTCTTTCAAGACCATACCTAATACTCGCCCAGTAAAATAATAAATCTTGGCTTGTCTCAAGCTAAATTTGACCGGGTCATAGTCTACCGCGCATTCCCCCATCGGCATCGTGCAGAAAGCATCAATATTCGGTATCATCCATTGCGATTTCGGGAAGGTCTCTCTCTGTCAGTCGAGCGAATCCTTTCCGTCTGCTTTTTGCCCTGGATCGCCGCCAGCAGCGACGCCGCTATGATTATCGCCCCTCCCAATGCCTGCAGCGGCGTGAGGACCTCCCCGAATATCGCCGAGGCCGCCGCCACCGAGGTCACGATCTCTGCGGTGCTCAGGATCGAGGCGCGGGTCGGCCCGACGATCGCGAGCCCTTTGAAGAAGAAGGTCAGCGCTAAGACCGTGGGTATGACCGCAATCAGTATTGCCCAGACCCAGGCGTCCTGCCCCCACCCGAGCGAGAGCCCTCCGGTGATCGATCCGGCGACCAAGAAGCTGACCGACGCCCCGCCGACGACGTAGAACGTGGAGAGCTCACCGCTCACGTCCCTCAGCACCCTGCTGCTGATGATTATGTAGGATGTGTAGACCATGGAAGCGCCGAGCGCTAGAAGGATCCCTGTCGCCGACCCCTCCATGACCGGGTCAGCCACAAGCACTATTCCCAACATCGCCGCCGCCAGCGTGGCCAGCAGGCGGGCGGAGGGCTTCTCTAGTCCGAGCGAAAATGAGGCTGCCGTGACGAAGACCGGGTAAGTGTAGAGGATCAGCGCGACGACCGAGACAGGGGCGTACAGGAGCGCGGTGAAGTAGAGCGATGACTGGAGGAAGTACCCCGCCGCCCCGAGGAGGATCAGCGTAGCCAGCCTCCCCCTGCTGGGCACCCTCAGCCCTCCCCTCGCCGCGAGGATCGCCCCGAGGAGCACGAAGGCGGTCGAGAACCTGACGAATAGCAGCCCCCATGTGCCAGCCCCTCCCGAGTAGGCGAGCCTGGCGAAGATGGGCAGGAATCCGAACGCAACCGCCGACGCCAGCACCAGGCTGCCGCCGAGCCACCCCTTGCCCGCCAAGAACCGGGGAATCCTTTCCCTCCTCCTGGTACAGGCTCAGGATCAGCTCCCGGCCGCCTCAGGCTTCTTGATCCCGAGGTATAGCGACCCGATCTCCGGCGAGCTCAGCAGCTCGTCTGGTGTCCCGTCGAAATTGACCTTCCCCCCCACCAGGAGTACCGCCCTGTCGCCGCACTTGAGGGCCTTGACCGCGTTCTGCTCCACGAGGATCACCGTTATCCCGAGCTCGTCCCTCAGCTTCTTGATCTCGTTCAGGACGTCGGTGGACATCTTGGGGGACAGGTTCGCCGTCGGCTCGTCGAAGAGCATCACCTCGGGCTTCCTCATGAGCGCCATCGCCATCGCCAGCATCTGCCTCTCCCCTCCGCTCATCGTCCCAGCCTTCCTGTTGAAGAAGTCCCTGAGGAAGGGGTAGAACTCGGTCACCTCCCTGATGCCCGCCTCGACCCTCTCCTTCGGGAGCGTGTACCCCGCCATTATGAGGTTCTCCTTCACCGTGAGGTTGCCGAAGATGTTGCCGACCTGCGGGACGTACGCTATGCCCCTCTTTGCGACCGCATGGGGGGGCATGCCGGTTATCTCCTCCCCCTTGAAGACGACCTTCCCCGAGTAGACGCTCGTCAGCCCGAAGATGGTCTTCAGCACCGTGCTCTTCCCCGAGCCGTTCGGACCGACCACGACCGTCAGCTTCTCCTTCTCGAAGTGCACATTGATATCGAACAGGACGTGGAACTTGCCGTACCCCGCGTCGACCCCCCGGAGCTCTATCATCGGTCACTCAGCACTCCCGAGGTACCCCTCAATCACCTTCGGATCCGCCATCACCTCGTCCCCCTTCCCGTGGGCGATGACCTGCCCGCTGGCCATCGCGAACACGTAGTCGACATACTGCAGGGCGATGTCCAGCCTGTGCTCTATGATCAGGAACGTCAGCCCAGCCTCCTTCTTCACCCTGTCTAGGTGCTCGAACACCTTGTGCGCCAGGGTCGGGTTCAGCCCGGACGCGGGCTCGTCCATCATTATCACCCTCGCCCCCGTCATCAGTGCCCTGCCCACCTCGAGCAGCTTGAGCTGACCCCCGCTGAGCGTGCCCGCGGGCTTATCCCAGAGGTGCGTCAGGCTCAGGAGCTCGAGGTTCTTCAGCGCCCTCTCGTAGATCTCCTTCTCCTTCTTCATCCATGCGTTCCTGAGCGGCGCGAGCATGAAGGACTCTCCCGGGTTTCCGTCCCCTGCAATGAGGAGGTTCTCGAGCACCGAGAGCTTCTGGAAGGGGGAGGGGACCTGGAACGTCCTCACGAGCCCCATCTTCGAGATCCTCTCCGGGCGCATCCCTGTTATCTCCTTGTCCTCGAATAGGACTTTACCCCCGTCCGGCCTGTAGAACCCCGATATCACGTTGAGCAGGGTCGTCTTCCCGCTCCCGTTCGGGCCGATGAGCATCGTCATCGTCCCTGGCCTCACTTCGATGTCGACGCCGCTGAGCGCGCACAGTCCCCCAAAAGTCTTTCTGACGCCCTCCGTAGCGAGTATGGGGAGTGGCAAATCGATCACTTTTCAGTTTGAATTAACTTCATGAAAGGTGGATATTAGCGTTTCTATGATGATAGTAATAAAAAAAGAGGATTTTTCAGCCCGCCTCAAGGTGGACTGAACCAAGTCACAGAGTCCGAGGTTGCCGTGTAGACCCCGCTCTTGAACCAGCTGTAGCTCGTGGCGTTGACCCTGTAGGGCGCCCAGAACTCATAGTCCGCGATGTCCCTGTCCCCTGCTGGGTTGAGCTTGCACCAGCCGCTGGCGCCGAACGTCGACTTCGCGACCGGCGAAATGATCTTCTGTAAAGCCTCGCCGTCGTACTTGCCCGCAAGGCTCATCGCCTTCACGACCACGTAGAGCTCGTCGTAGATGCCGTATGCGTAGGGATCCGCGGTCCTCCCGAGGCTCTGCTGTATGTAGTTCCTGACCTTGATCAGGTTCTCAGACTCGGCAGGGGTGAAGTATGTGGAATCGAAGCTCACCTGGACGGCGAAGTTCGCCGCGATCGGGTCGCTCGTGAGCTGCTCAGAGAGCGCGGAGCCGTCGCACCCGAACCACTTGACCTGGGAGAGGACCGGGTACTGGCTCGCCGCGCTCATGATCGCGGTGATCTCCTCGAACGTCACTGCGTAGACCGCAACCTTGTCTGCGCCGTAGGTGTTGACGGCGGACTGCACGTAATTGGCGAGCGTTGCGACCTCAGTCGAGAACTCCTTGGCGTCCTGGTTGTACCTGATGTCCTGGGACGAGGAGAAGCTCCCCCCGAGCTGCTGGAACCTGGTCTTTGTCGCGTTGACTAGTCCGTCACCGTAGGTGTCGCCCCTCCATATGCAGATGATGTACCTGATGCCCTTGCTGTACATTCCCATCGCCATCGCAGGGCCCTGCTTGTCGTCGGACGGGCAGAACCTGAATATGAAGTCGTTGGGTATCGCGAGGTCAGGGGCGGTCGAGGACGGTGAGATGAGCAGTATCTTGTTTGTCTCTGCGTAAGTCCTGCAGTTTCTCACTTCTGCGCTCGAGTAGAGCCCGAGCATGACCTTGCAGCCCTTCGCTGCGAGCGACTGGACCTTCTGCAGCGCGATATCGGGCTTCGTCTCCGTGTCCTCGAAGAGTATCTTTATCCTGTAGCCTGCGTTCGTCGCGTTCAGCATCGCGTTGATCTCGCTCTCGGCTAGCTGGAGCGCCACCCTGGCGTTCTCCCCGTAGGTGCCGAGCACCCCGGTCAGCGGGAGTGGGGCGCCGATTAGTATCTCCCCGCTGAGCCCTCCTGAAACCGTTGTAGTCTTCGGTGCGATCAGGTATCCGGCTGCGATCCCTATCACCAGCATGGCCACAATTGCTACTGCTGCTAATGCCGTAGAGATTCCTCGATTTTTCCTAATACAAACCACCAATCCTTTAATCTCTTACATGGCTAAGAGATAGATTTATTAATTGCAAAGATAACATATATAGGTTTTTATAAGAACTGACAATTACGGATGGTATGCCTTTGCTGGACATCAACGTATTGTTGGACGCCGTGGTCTTCTCAAGCCTCCTGACACTCCTCACCATGGGGCTGACCCTCACCTACCTGACCACCAAGGTCCCCAACTTCGCGCACGGTAGCTTGGGCACTGTGGGAATTTACCTGAGCCTGATCGTCACGAGGGTGCTGGGCGTCAACATCTACATGAGCATAATTCCGGCCTTCCTAGTAACGGGGCTCGTCGGGGTCATTCAATACATCCTCGTTCTGAGGCCGCTTGACAGGAGGAACGCTTCGATAACGACGATGATGGTTGCCACCATAGCCTTCGAGCTCCTGCTGCTCTCCAGTCTAAACATCCTGGCCGACTACCTCTCGAAGACCTTCTTCATCCTGTCGAGGTATTTCCAGCTCAAGTCCTACGACTTCACCTTCATGGACATCAGGGGCGTGGCATTTGTCGCGCCCCTCTTGGTCGTTGTGATAATAGCGTCCCTATACTTCCTGCTCGTCAGGACCAAATTCGGGATCGCAATGCGCGCCACCATAGAGAACTCCCCTCTGGCGGGTACAGTCGGCATCAACTCCAACTTGGTCTACCTGGCCTCCTGGTTCATTGCGGGCGGCCTGGCAGGGGTCGCGGGGAGCATGCTCCCCCTGTGGTTCATAGGGAACCCTGACACGGGGAGCTACCTCCTGATAAGCATATTCGCCGCCGCCGTGATAGGTGGGATCTACAACATATACGGGGCGGTGATAGGGGGTTTCGTGATCGGCTTCGCTGAGATCCTGATAATAAGGCTGCTGGCTTCCATGGGACCTCCCTTTGGTTCCTGGGTGATACCCTACCGGCCGATCATACCGCTGCTCGCGATGGTCATAGTCCTGATGCTGGCGCCGCGGGGTATCACCGGGACGGACTTCCGCAAGCTGGCAACAAAGTTCAGGAGGAGGTAGGTCTTCAATGCTCCCGCCCGAAGCCCTATTCGTCCTGGATCTGTTGGCGACCTTCGTCCCATACGTGATAGTTACCCTCAGCCTCAACCTTGAGTACGGGTTCGCGGGGGTCCCCAACTTCGGGAAGACATTGGCAGTCGCCGGCGGCGCATTCATGGTCGGTCTCCTCCCCGGCAGGCTCCTCGCCGCCTTTCTTGGCGTCGGCGAGGGGATGGACTACGTCGCCCAGAACGCCTTCATAATCACCGCGATCAACTCCCGCCTTAGTAGCGACATCGCCCTCTCCTTCGGGACCCTCCTGATCACCCTGGTCGCGGTCGTGCTCTTCGGGGCATTCCTCGGGCTGATTATGTCGGCCCCCGTCGCCAGGCTGAGGATGGACTACCTCGGCATGACCTTCCTCGCGGTGGGCGAGGTGCTCCTGGTCATTGGGAACAACTACCCTCCCCTCGTCGGCGGTACGCTCGGGATCGCAACGCCTGACCCGTTCAGCTGGGCTTCGAACTACAGCATATTTAGCCTCTCAGGCGGGGAGATGAGGAACCTCACGGTGACCGCATTCATGCTCTTGATGGCGCTGGTCGTCTTCTTGTACGTCCAAAGGCTGACACACTCCCCCCTCGGCAGGGTGCTGAGGGCGATCAGGGACGACGAGAACTCGGCCCTCGCTCTTGGCAAGGACGCAAGGAGCTACCGGATAAAGGTGATAGTCTTCGCGGCAGCGATCGCGGCAATCGGCGGCGCCCTCTATGCCTTCTACACGGCGAATGTGGTCGCGACCGCGTATTCGAGGGTCAGCTGGACCTTTTGGCCCTGGGTGATGGTTATCTTGGGGGGTGCGGCTAACAACCTCGGCGTGGTAGTCGGGACATTCGTGTTCGTCACGGTGAGGAAGCTGATAGTCTTCTACAAGGACATCTTCGCCCCATTCCTGCCTTTCGACGTCGTCTGGCTTGACCTCATACTCCTGGGCCTCGCGCTGATAATCATCCTGATCTACAAGCCAGGCGGCATAATCCCCGAGAAGCCAATTGACACGATAAGGGTGGGGCCGGTCCCGGGGACCCCCGGCAAGGCTGGGGGAGCCGAGGGCGAGGTGGAGGGCAAGGAAAAAGGCACGGCAAAGGGGAAGCGAACAGGTCTCTGGGGCCGTCTCAAACCGCATCGACCTGCCTAGAGATGGCTCATCCCTTGGTTTACCGGGGGACCGCTAACCTCAAAGCCGCCCACGGCTTCCTCCGGCACGCTCCGCTTTAAGCACTGCCTTCACTCGTTTGTCCTCGTCCAGAACAGGTCCCTCTCCCCTGAGTAGCCGCAGCGTGTGCACTTCATTCTCGTCTGCGGCCCGTCAATTTCGATGACGTCGCTCGAGAGGCATACCGGGCATATTGCCTTCGGCAAATCGCCTGTCCTTTCGCACATTTCCCCTCACAATTGAATCTCCGCGCGTATTGTTAATAACCTTTGGGCGTCCCTCGGCCTCCTCCGAATCGGGGGACTGGGAAAGGATAAATCCAGCCAGGACAGATATCGTCAGAGCGCCGAATGAAGCAACCGGCTGATCAAGCAGAATAGCGGGCGGTCGCCCATGTCCATCAACAAGGTCATCCGTTCGAGCCTCTGGCTGTACGTCTCGGGACTAGTAGGCAACTTCCTCGGCTTCGTCTACTGGCTCGTCGCTACGAGGTTCGTGGGGGCAGCAGTAATAGGGGACGCCGCTGCGGTGGTGGGCATAGTCTCGGTCGTCAGTAGCGTCTTCGGCCTAGGGATCTCCTCCGGGCTGACCCGAATGGTCGGCAGGGCGCTCGGCCGCGGGGAGCGGGACAAGGTAAGCGTCCACCTCTTCTCGAGCCTCTTCCTCTCAATTCTGCTGAGCGCGGTAGCAGCCGTGCTGGTGTACCTTCTTGGGGGAATGTTCTCGATACCCGACTTCGAGGTCCCCTACGTCACCGTGCTGATACTCCTCTCATCTTCCCTCCCTGTCCTGCAGGCGTACTACAACGCAAGGCTCAGGACGAGCGTCATCGCCCTGTCCGCGGTGAGCGCGAGCGTGCTCCGCCTCGCGATCGGCTTGCTCCTACTCTACCTCGGCTGGTCCTTCACCGGGGTGATGGCAGCGTACCTCATATCGTACGCGGTGCAGAACATTGGGATGTACCTCGCGCTGCGCGGCGAGGTCTCCCTGAGCGCCCCCTCATCGCAGTCAGCCGCGGAGGCTGTCCGGACAGGTCTCCCCTCGTGGATCCCATCCCTCGTCGCGACCGCGGGCTCTTGGTTCGGGGTCCTCGGCATCTACGGTCTCTCCGGGAATTTGGAGGCCGGCACCTACTACGTGGCGTTCGTTATCGCCAGCATAGTCTTCTCCCTGCCCCAATCCCTCCTCGGGCTGATGTTCCCAGTCCTGAGCGGGATGGAGGACGGGAGGAAGAGGGCGACGAACCGGGCGATCCTCCTCACCAGTGCGATTGTGGCGCCGCTCGCGGCCGCAGTGATCGCCTACCCCAGCATCCCCCTCTCCCTCCTCGGCACCGAGTACGTCGCGTCATCCGTTGCGCTCCAGATCCTCCTCCTAGCAGCCTTCGTCTCGCCGATCCCGTCGGGGTTTAACTCCCTCATATACGCCTACGGGAGATACCGGGACGTGACCATCTTGGGCTTCGCCTACAACCTTCCCAGGATCCTCCTGTACCCGTTCATGGTCTCGGCCTGGGGGGAGAACGGCGCGGCCATCTCCTACGTGCTCGGCTTCTTCGTGGCGACCGCCGCGGTCTACTTCATGGCAAAGCCGATCGGTTACTCCGTGGGGTGGAAGAGCGCCCTGCTCGTCTCTTCGATCCCTATCGCGGCAGCCGTGCCTGTGGGGCTCCTCCAGTTCCCTTGGTTCATCGGCGGTCCGCTGGTCCTGGCAATATCCGCGATCTCCTACGCCCGACTCGGCATAGTGAAGAAGTCCGACCTCGCAGAGATATCCTCGGCCTTCATCTCCAAGGGTAGGGTCGAGCAGTTCCAGCCATACATAAGGTACGTCCTGGAAGTCCTCTACGGGAAATGATCCGCCTGCAGCTGGTATCCGTCAAACGCCGTCCGGAGTCCGATGAGGCTCCTCCGACTGTCCCCTAATTCAGAACTGGATCTCCCTGCCTATGCCGGCAGCCTTCGCTATCTTGTAGACCGCAGCTGCCGCCGCCGCGTCCTGAACCGCAACGCCAACGGACTTGAAGAGGGTCACGTCCTTTTCCGACCTCCTGACCGATTTCCCCTTCGCCACGACCTCCCCGAGCTCGCCGAATATGTCCGACTCGCGTATTGCGCCCTCCACCATGGGTACCAGGATGTCTCCTGCCTCCGCCATGCAAGCCTCCTTCGAGTCCAGGACAATCCTCCCCCTCGCCCTGATGAGTGTTGCTGTGTCGATCTCCCTCGCATCGGGGCTGTGGGCGCCCATAGCGTTGATGTGGACCCCAGCCTCCAGGTACCTGCCGTCGAAGACCGGCGTTGTCGACGTCGTCGCCGTCACGATCACGTCGGCCCACGAGGCGGCGTCCCTCGGATCCGTGGCGACCGAAACGCTGATATCGAGCTGCCTCGCGATCTCCCTCGCGCACCTCTCTGCCCTGGCCCTGACCAAGTCGTATACCTTGACGACCGGATCGCCGAGCACATCCTTGACCGCATCCGCAGCCGCCCTGCCTATCGCCCCTGCGCCGAAGATTCCGACCCTACACGCCCCCTCGGCTGCCATGTGCTTGGTGGCTATCCCGACCGCCGCGCCCGTCCTTATCGCCGTGAGCGCCCCGCCCTCGATTAGTGCCAGCGTCTCCCCGGTCCTCGGATCTAGGAGGATAACGACCGCGCTTAAGGTCGGGCGCCCCTTCTCCTGGTTCCTCGGGTAGACCGAGACCGCCTTGACCGCAAGCGCCTCCTGGTCAGTGATGTATGCCGGCATACAGAGCAAGCTGCCGCCAAAGTCCTCGATCGGGAGAGCCAGCCTTTTCGGGACCACCGCCTTCCCCTTCCCGAGCGCCCTGAATCCCTCCT
>JARYLH010000045.1 GCA_029907755.1 Candidatus Methanosuratincola sp. | reverse complement strand
TAAGAACATGATCATTGACAATTACCTGAGAAATGAGCTGAAGAGGGCCGGCTACGCCGGGGTCGAATTCCAGAAGACCCCGCTCGGCAACCGCGTCGTGATCTACGCAGAGCGCCCTGGCATGGTCATAGGCAGGCAGGGGGCAACGATCCGCGAGCTTGCCCAAGTCATCGAGTCCAAGTACCAGCTTGAGAGCCCCCAGATCGCGGTCATCCCGGTGCAGAACCCTGAGCTCAACGCCAGGATCATGGCTGGGAGGGTGGCGTCTGCGCTCGAGAGGGGGATACACTTCAGGAGGGCAGCATTCATCGCGCTCAGGCAGATAATGGAGGCAGGTGCTCGCGGCGCCGAGATAGTGATTAGGGGCAAGCTTTCTACCGAGAGGGCGAGGTATGAGAAGTTCAAATCAGGCGCGGTCCTGAAGGCAGGGGAGCCCAGGAAGTATGCAGTTGACCATGCGGTAACGCATGTCCAGCTGAAGCCTGGGATGTTCGGCATACAGGTCAGCATATACCTCCCGATCAACACGATAGACGACATCCATGTCACAGAGCCGAAGCAAGTTGCAGCGGAGTGAGTGGTGTACATGGCTATTTTCAGGATAAACGAGATCAGGAAGATGCCCAAGGAAGAGAGGAAGGCAAAGCTCAACGAACTCAAGGTCGAGCTCTCCAAGCTCATGACCGCAAAGGCGATGGGCGGATCGTTGGAGAACCCCTCAAGGATACGCCTTCTGAGGAAGACCATAGCCAGGTTCAACACGGTAGAGCGGGAGGAGGCCTTGGGCATTAGGAAGGCAGGGGTCGAACAGGAGGCGCCAAAGGCATGAACGTGATGCCCGAGAACATCATCTACAACGAGCTGATAGGCCTGAAGGTCAGCGTTGTCGGATCGACCGACCCATCGCTTTTGGGCGTTTCGGGCACTGTGGTTGACGAGACCGCAAACATGCTTGTAGTTTCAGTTTCAGGCTCGTCGCGCAGGAAGATGATCCCAAAGATGTTATCAAGGTTCTCTTTCTTCATTCCGGAGGAGGTCGTCGTCGAGGGACGCGAAATAGCACTGAGCCCGGAAGAGAGGCTAAAGAGGCTACAGAGGAGGCACTGAGATATGTCCCAGTCAGCTAAAGAATTGAAGACCGAGTCGTGTGGGGACAATGACTGCCCCATTCACGGGACGCTTTCCACCCGGGGGACCGTCCTCTCGGGGGTTGTCGTAAGCGACAAGATGAACAAGACCGTTGTGGTCCAGATCGATTACCTCCATTACTTCCCCAAGTTCAACCGCTACGGGAAGAGGAGGAGCAAGATACACGCGCACAACCCGCCTTGCATCCGCGCAGCAAGGGGTGACATAGTGAAGATAATGGAGTGCAGGCCTCTGAGCAAGACCGTCTCCTATGTGGTGGTTGAGAAGAAGGCAGGTGTCTGAGGATGGCAAAGCGAGGTAAGGGTTTAGGAGGAGGAATAACATACAGGCCTGGGATCAGCGCCGGCCTCGAGCACGAGTCGCTGCTCAGGTGCGCAGACAACAGCGGCGCCAAAATCCTCCAGATCATAGGTGTGCCCAGGACAAAGACCAGGATCAGGAGGGTCGCCAGCGCCACTGTAGGTGACAAGGTGATTATCTCCGTCAAGGAAGGTACCCCCGAGGTGAGGCGGCAGATATTCCACGCCGTCATCATAAGGCAGAGGAAGCCCTTCAGGAGGATGGACGGCACCTGGATACAGTTCGAGGACAACGCAGGAGTCATAGTAACCGAAGAGGGCGAAACGAAAGGTACCGAGATAAGGGGGCCGGTCGCGAAGGAGGCAGCCGAGAGGTGGCCCAAGGTAGCGGGGCTGGCTTCCATGGTAGTGTAGGTGAGGCCTAATGTCGAGCGTAAAGCCAAAGAAACAAAGGAAGATGCTGGAGGAACCGACTTACAGGAAGCGGCAGATCCGCGCGCCGCTCTCGAAGGATCTCAGGTCAAAGTACGGAAAGAGGACCGTTTCCCTGAGGAAGGGGGATACCGTCCAGGTCACCAGGGGGGACTACAAGGGACATGAAGGGAAGGTGGCATCAGTCGACACCTCAGAGATGCGCATAACGGTGGAGGGGGTCAATGCGAAGAAGATGGACGGGACCACGATCCCGGTGAAGATCTCCCCATCCAAGGTAATGGTCACGAAGCTGGATCTATCCGACAAGATCAGGAAGGATTCATTCAAGGGTGATTGAGAGGAGGATTAAGATTGGCAGGACACCTCAGAACTTATCCGGCGCCCAGGCACTGGCCTGTCGCCATAAAAGAAAGGGCATTCACTGTGAGGCCATCTCCAGGTCCGCACCCGATAGAGGCGTGCATACCCCTGGGCATAATGCTCCGGGATGTGCTCGGGAAGGTAAAGACAATCGGCGAGGCGAAGAAGGCCCTCTCCGAGAGGAAGGTGTTTGTGGACGGGCGGGCAAGGACAGACTACCGGTACCCTGTGGGTCTGATGGATGTCATTCACATAAAGCCCGAGGAAGCGTACTTCAGGGTCATCTCCCACAAGGTCAAGAAATTGGCGTTGATGAGGATGCCCGCAGAAGAAGCCACATTCAAGCTCCTAAAGGTCACCGGAAAGAAACTTCTGAAGCAAGGGAAGCTCCAACTCGCCTTCCACGACGGCAGCACGAAGATCTTCAAGGTCGAAGACCCGTTCAACATACAGCTCCCATACATGACAAATGACGTGCTCAAGGTATCGCTCTCAGACGACCAGGTGCTGGATCACATCCCGCTGGCACAGGGAGCGTTTGTGGTCGTGACGGGCGGGCGCAACGTCGGGCAGTACGGGACAGTGCTCGAAGTCCCGGAGAGCAAGTCACCCAACGCCCTTGCCAAAGTATCGATAGGCGGGAATGAGACGACCGTTACGCTTAAGTACCTATTCCCGATAGGGAAGGAGAGTCCGATCATTACCATAAATGGAGAGGTGGCATAGGTTGTCCGAGGGTGCTACCGCCGCCGCAGGCGGCGAATTGAACCCCATGCGCGAGATAAGACTTGGTAAAGTCGTCGTCAACATGGGACTGGGAGAGGGCGGAGAGAGGCTAGAGAAAGCGATGACCGTCCTCAAGTCGATTACTGGCGTCAAGCCATGCCCGAGAAAGGCAAAGAAGTCGATACGTGATTTTGGGGTCAGGAAGGGCGAAAACATCGGCTGTGTGGCGACCCTCAGGGGTTCCCAGGCAGAGGATTTCCTGAAGCGCGCCTTCGAATCCTTGAAGAACAAGATCAGGGAGAGCTGTTTCGACAACTACGGGAACATATCCTTCGGCATCAAGGAACACATAAACCTCCCTGGGACGAAATACGACCCGACGCTCGGCATATTTGGCATGAACGTCTGCATCGTCCTCGAGCGCCCCGGCTACCGTGTCGCCAGGCGGAAAATGAGGCCCGGCACGATCGGAATGGGGCACCGGGTAAGCAGGGATGAAGCGATGGATTACATGAAGCGCCGGTTCGGCATCAATATCGAAACGGAGGCCTAAACATGGGTAAATACCGTCAGCCAAAAGAAAGGAAATTCGGGAAAGGCAGTAGAAGGTGCAAGAGGTGCGGCTCCAAGGGGAGCACCCTGATAAGGAGATATGGGCTGAACCTCTGCAGGCAGTGTTTCAGGGAATCGGCTGAGACGCTCGGATTCAAGAAGTATCTGTGATGGTGATCGTCGATGTGGGTACAGGATCCTCTTGCAAATTCACTCGTCAACATCATGAACAGCGAAGAGAGGGGCAAGAACGAGTGCATAGTCACTCCTGCCCCCAAGCTAATCGCGAATGTTCTAAGGGTTCTCCAGAAGGCAGGGTATGTGGGGGAGTTCGAGTATATCGATGACGGCAGGCTGGGCAAGCTCAGGATACAGCTCCTCGGAAGGATCAACAAGTGCGGCGTGATCAAGCCATACTTCAATGTTTCGTACAGGGAGCTCGAGGGCATTGCCCAGCAGTACCTCCCAGGGAAGGAGATCGGCTTCATCATACTCACCACGCCTAGGGGAATCATGACTCACAAAGAGGCTATGGCCAACAAGGTCGGTGGGAGGCTGCTGGCCTACGTCTACTGAGGTGGTGGATGTGGTGGACTTCGCCTCTGCTAGAGTCCAGATCCCTGACGGCGTCCAGGTCGAGCTGAACGCGTCGGCAGTCACGGTGACGGGCCCGAAGGGGAAGCTTACGAGGGACTTCTCCCACACTGGTCTCAGGCTCTCGGTTGACGGCAATGCCATCGATGTGGCTGCCACGATGAAGGGAAAGAAGCAAAGGGCGATCGTCGGGACAGTGGCATCACACATAAGGAACATGATAAAGGGAGTAACCCAGGGTCACGTTTACAAGATGAAAGTCGTTTATGCGCACTTCCCAATCACCGTGAAGGTTGCTGGTAAGGACGTGCTGATAGAGAACTTCATGGGTGAGCGGTCCAAGCGGCGTGCCAAGATAGTCGGGAACGCCAAAGTGACCGTCCAGGGCGAAGAGCTCTTGATTGAGGGGGTCGACAAAGAAGAGGTCGGTCAGACCGCTGCGAACATTCACATGGCTACACACGTGAAGAAGATGGATCCGAGAGTCTTCCAGGACGGCATATATCTTGCGGAGAGGGTGTGATATGACTGGGTGTGGATGCTCACAGGAGAACTGCGCGCACGAATTCGATTCATTGCTCAAGAAACGTCAAAAGATCGCCAGCCGGCGACCCAAGTTCAGGAGATCTGAATCAAACAGGTTCCCCAGGCTCGGCGATAAATGGCGGAGCAGCAAGGGAATTCGATCCAAGATGCGCCTTAAGAAGAAGAGCCGATGGCCCATAGTTGAGACCGGCTACCGCGGTCCAAGGTTGACAAGGGGTCTGAATCCCAAGGGCAGGATCGAGGTTCTTGTCCATACTCCCGAGGATGTCGAGTTCGTAGACCCGTACGTCATGGCAATCAGGATAGCTGCTAGCGTCGGGAAGAGGAAGCGCGCCGAGATAATCAAGAAAGCTGAGGAATTCGGCGTTGAGATAGTCAACCTAAGGCCCGACGAGAAACCAAAGGAAACTAAGGCTGAAGAAGCGATTGGGGAGGAGCAGCCAGAGGCAACAGTCGCCTCCGAGGCTTCCGATAAGGATCAGGAGGGTAGCAAGGAATGAGCCTAAGCAATCAGAGGCGCCTCGCCGCTGAAGTCCTTGGTGTGGGTGAGACCCGTGTATGGATAGACCCCACCAGGTTCGAGGATGTGGTGGCAGCGATAACACGCGAAGACATACGGAACCTGATCAAAGAAGGCGTGATTAGGAAAAGGCCTGAGAGGGGTGTCAGCAGGGGCAGGTACAGGATAGCTCACCTCCAGAAGAAGAAGGGCCTGAGGAAGGGTCCTGGAAGCCGTAAGGGGAAGGTCGAGGGCGAAGAGTGGGAGTTCCGCATACGATCCATGCGTGCCTTCCTACGCCTCCTCAAGAAGCGGAAGATAATCGCGCCTGGCGTCTACAGGGAGCTCTACCTCAAGGCAAAGGGCGGTGCTTTCCACGACAAGAGGCAGCTCAAGACATATATCGAGGAGCACGGTTTGGCAAGGAGGTAATGGTAATTGGCAAAGGGAACGATTTACAGGGTCGCCTTCAGGAGAAGGCGTGAGGACAGGACCGATTATCGCCTCAGGAAGAGGCTGATATCGAGCAGGCTCCCGAGGCTAGTGATTAGGCGGAGCCTAAAGCACACCTATCTCCAGCTTTTCGAAGCAAGGATCGAGGGAGACCACGTCTTGGTCACCGCGAGCACAGCGGAGCTGAGGAAGTACGGGTGGAAGGGCGGTACAGGCAATGTACCTGCTGCATACCTCGCCGGTTTCCTCATCGGGAAGAAGGCGATTGCTAAGGGCATTAGCAAGGCCATTGTCGACATAAACGGCTACGCAGTCACCAAGTCTAACCGCATACTGAACGCTATGAAGGGCGCGATCGACTCCGGTATGGAAATACCGCACGGAGAAGAGGTTTTGCCTGACGAGGATAGGACAAAGGGGACTGCTATCGCTGATTTCGCCTCAGCCCTCCAGGCCGAGGATCCCGCAAAGTACCAGCGCATGTTCTCAAGCTACCTCAAGAACGAGCTGCCCCCTGAAAGCATCGTTGATCACTTCGAAGCTGTCAAGGCGGCTATAAAGAAAGAGGTGAAATGAGTTGTCGTACCAAACAACCCAGTGGATCCCGAGGACATCCCTCGGGAAGGCTGTACTAGAAGGCAAGATCACGAGCATCAAAGAGGTCTTCGAGCAGAACCAGCCGATCAAGGAGCCAGAGATAGTCGACGCGCTATTGCCGGACATAAAGCATGAAGTCCTTGACGTGAGCGTTGTCCAGAAACAGACCGATGCAGGCGAGATCACAAAGTTCAAGATCGGTGTTGTAGTCGGAAACGGTGACGGGTATATCGGTGTCGGCATAGGGAAGTCAAAGCAGATGCGGTTCGCGATCGATAAGGCAGTGGCCGACGCAAAGCTAAACCTCACTCCGGTGAGGAGGGGCTGCGGTAACTGGGAGTGCCCGTGTGGAAAGCCGCACAGCCTTCCGTTCAAGGTTACAGGAAAGAATGGAAGTGTATCCGTAGTGCTGTTGCCAGCCCCCAAGGGCATCGGGCTCGTTGGCGGAGAGGTCGCAAAGACGATACTCCGTTACGCTGGTATCAAGGATGCATGGGTAGTTTCATTCGGTGAGACGAGGACTACCATCAACTTCGCAGGCGCGGTCTACGATGCATTGAAGAATACTTACAGGTTCAAGCGGTGAGGTTTTGAAAATGAAGACATACCTTGTAATACGCCTAAGAGGCGAGATGGGGATAGCCCCAGAGATATTGGACACGCTCTCGAGGATGAACCTTCCATCAAAGTTCTCTGCAACACTGATCTCGGACACCCCTTCAAATATCGGGATGTTGAACAAGGTCGCAGACTACGTCACCTGGGGGGAGATCGATCAGCCCGCGCTGGTCGAGCTCCTGAGGAAGAGGGGCCGACTCCCTGGGGACAAGCGCCTTAGCGAGGAGGTGCTCAAAGAGCTCTCGCTGGGCACTTTCGAGGAACTGGCGGAAATGATGCTGAAAGAGGGCTCTGTTGTCCAGCCGATAAAGAAGACGTTCCGCCTTACACCGCCTAGCGGAGGTTTCAAAGGGCACATCACCAGGCATCTGAAGTCGGGCGGCGAGCTCGGGTATCGCGGAGCTGCGATAGCGGAGCTGCTTCGCAAGATGATTTAAAGCCATCGCCCACTCGCCCTTCTTTTACTCCGATAACCCTGAGCTTTTTTCCTCATCCAACGTATGGGTGCCGCAACCTTGGCGCGGTATCCAAAAGGTAAAAATATTTAAGATAGGCATCTTTCTTCTAAACGCTAATCTTAGTGGTGTTTACAGATGGTCGTCAGAAGAGATCGAAAAGTTCGCAGACAGCGCGGCTCCAGGCTCTATGGTTGGGGCACGATTGGACAGCACAGGAAGTCGGGGATGCGAGGCGGATTCGGCAATGCGGGTCTGCACAAGCACAAGTGGAGCTGGGCGGTGAAATACGGAAAGGATCATTACGGCAAGGACGGATTCGTAAGGCCTGCCGCAGTACTTGAGGAGGTCTCTGCGATAAACGTCGGATCCCTCCAATCCTTGGTTGAGGGCAAGGTGGTCGAGAAGGACGAGAAGGGGAGGGCAATGATCGACCTCTCTTCGCTTGGCTACGACAAGCTCCTTGGAGGGGGAAAGATCGATTTCCCTGTTGTGGTAAAGGCAGGCAAATTCACCGAGCTCGCAAAGAAGAAGGTCGCCGATGCCGGCGGAGAAGTAATAGCTGCCGAGTGATAGGCGTCTACGAGTGAGAGGCCCATGCCCCGATTTTTGGAGCTGATGGATCCGTTAGTCAGGCGGCTTCCAGAGATACCGAAGCCGCAGCGCAAGGTCAGCCTGAAAGAGAAGGCGCTCTGGACTATACTCGCCCTCTCGATTTATCTCATTATGGCAGAGATCCCGCTCTACGGCGTCCCGTTCTCGGGTGGAACCTTTGAGCAGTTCCTGATCTATCGGATAATCTTCGCGTCCAAGAAGGGCACCCTGATGGATCTCGGGATAGGCCCGATCGTTACCGCAGGGCTTATTATGCAGATACTTGCTGGCTCCAAGATACTCAACGTCAACATGTCAGACCCGAAGGACAGGGGCCTCTTCACAGGGACCCAGAAGATATTCGCTATAGTGATGACCGTTGTCGAGGCAGTCGCCTTCCTCTTGGGAGGATCTTACGGCGCTACGACGACGGCTGCATCGGTGCTCATTATAGGCCAGCTTTTTGCAGTAGGGATACTCGTGCTGCTACTTGACGAGATGATACAGAAGGGCTGGGGTCTCGGCAGCGGAATAAGCCTCTTCATCCTCGCTGGCGTCGCGCAGCAGGTCGTCTGGCTCTGCTTCTCGCCTGTCGGTCCTGTCGCAGACGGGAAGGCGCTTGGCGCAATCATCGCCTTCTTCCAGACCGTATTCAGCGGTCAGAACATCCTGCTTGCCTTCTCGAGGTATCCTTATCCTGACATGGTCGGCTTCCTGGCAATGCTCCTTGTCTTCTTCGTTGCCGTTTACTTGGAAGGGATGAAGATAGAGATCCCCGTCGCGTACGCCAAGTACGGCGGAATGCGCGCCAAGATCCCGCTGAAGTTCCTCTATGTCTCCAACATACCCGTCATACTCACCTCTGCACTGTTCGCAAACTTCTACTACTTCGGGCAGGTGATATGGAACAACTTCAACCAGGGCAACGCAAATCCGTGGCTGAACTGGCTAGTGCAGTTCGACGAGAATTACACCCTGATCCCTGGCAGCTTCCTGTACTACATCCAACCCCCGCGGAGCCTCGCTGCCGTTTCCCACGATCCCCTGCACGCGCTGTTTTACATTCTGATCCTCGTTGGCTTCTCTGTAGTTTTCGCCAAGATTTGGGTTGAGGTCTCAGGGATGAGTGCGAGGAACCAGGCTACGCAGCTCGTCAATGCCGGCCTCCAGATACCCGGATTCAGGAGATCGCCAGCAGTGATCGAGTCGATGCTGAACAGGTACATACCGCCCCTCACCATACTCAGCGGCATAACGATAGGCCTTCTCGCAGGCTTCGCGGA
Organism: Candidatus Methanosuratincola sp.; assembly: GCA_029907755.1. Taxonomy (GTDB): domain Archaea; phylum Thermoproteota; class Methanomethylicia; order Methanomethylicales; family Methanomethylicaceae; genus Methanosuratincola. Next base: position 1,483 of record JARYLH010000045.1, on the reverse strand, counting down.
TATGCTCGGCGCCATCGGCAGCGGCATAGGTATACTGCTCTCCGTAGGCATCATATACCAATACTACCAGATACTAGCGAAAGAGCAGCTCGCCGAGACCTACCCAGGTCTAGGGAGGCTGCTTGGCCAGGAGTGAGGTGCTCTGAATGCCTTCGGTCGAAAAGCGCGGCAAAATCGTGATTGTGACCGGCGTCCCGGGTGTAGGGAAGACGACCGTCCTGAACGCGGCCCTCGAGCTCTGCCGTGAGGGGCGCAAGGAAGTCTCGCTACTCAACTACGGCAATGTGATGTTCGAGGAGGCATCCAGGCGAGGTCTCGTTAAGGCAAGGGACGAGATGCGGCACCTCCCCGTCAAGACACAGATCGAGCTTCAGCTCAAGGCATCAGAAGCGATAAGAGAGGCAAAGGGGAACGTGATAGTCGACACGCACATGTTCATAAATACCCCAAAGGGCTATATGCCCGGGATACCTTCTTGGGTAGCAGAGTCCCTGAAGCCTGATGCCATCGTCCTCCTGGAGGCCGAGCCTGAGGAGATCTCCAGGCGCCGGAGGAAGGACGCTGCCATACGCGTGCGGGAGGCTGACTCGCCCGAGAGGATCACGGAACACCAGATGATGGGCAGGTTCGGGGCCGCCGCAATTTCTGTGCAGACAGGTTGCACGGTCGTTATAGCAAGGAACAAGGAGGGCGGTCACCTTGAGGCCGCCAAAGCGATAGCCTCGCTGTTTGAGGGGGAGTGAGCTGTGGACCTGAACGAGATATACCTCGCCATCGTAAATGCTGTATCAGGCGCAATGGGCCCAGCCAAGGACTATCCCTTATCGGTCCTTTCGATATTCCTAATCACGATTGTCATGGCGGTGATCTCGTCAGGAGTCACAAGGCTCGTGGTGGACGTGGACCTCCTGAGGAGGCGTACCTCCGAGGTCAGGGCTTGGCAGAAGGAATACACCCAGGCGATACGATCCAAGGACGAGAAGGCGATCGCAAGGCTGAAGAAGAAGGAACAGACGATCAAGGCGGCACAGGCAGAGATGTCGAAGGAGCAGTTCAAGCCCCTCATATTCACGATCATCCCGTTCTTCATATTCTACTACGTCTTCTATGCTGTCTTCGGCTATAACCAGATGACCGTTGCAGTCTCCCCGATATCCCTGCCGTTTGTGGGGACTGAGCTAAACTTCTGGGTCTGGTATCTCCTCTCCTCCTTCAGCGTCTCCTCCCTGATCCAACGGATATTTGGGCTGCCTTCTGCCGCCGACTAGGGTGGGGCCTTGACTTGGAAAAAACAACTCTCCCCAAGGGTTTCTTGGTAACGATAAGCGGACCGCCGGGATCGGGGAAGTCGCACTGCGCTTCCAGGCTTGCTGAAATTTACGGCGTCCCTCACCATTCAGCAGGCTCCATATTCCGTTCGATCGCGAAGGAAAGGGGGATCTCCGTTGAGGAGCTCTCGAGGATCTCCGCCTCTGATCCTTCG
>JARYLH010000044.1 GCA_029907755.1 Candidatus Methanosuratincola sp. | reverse complement strand
GCAGGAATTCGCCGAGCGTGCCCTTGACGCTCTTCACTACCTGCCCGACGGGGACGAGCGCTGCCACCATGTCGCCGAAGTCCTTGGCCATCTCGATGCGCGTGTATGCCCTCTCAAGGGCGTACTTCCCGTACTGGGTCTTCTGCTCGATCTTCCTCAGCTCTGCGAGCTCGTTCGCTATTAGCTGCGCCCTCTGGGTGTCGTGATCCCCGTATGCCTTAACCATCTTCTCGTAGAGGTCCTTGTCCTTGGCGCTCAGCCTCTGCGAGACCCTTTCGAGGTGCTGGATCTGCTCCTGGAGCTTCCTCTTTGCCAGGTCAAGGCGTTCGCTCATCGGTGGCTGCGGCACTATCTGATCCCTTACCTTGTCCGCTGCAGACTCCTTATCCTGTCTCTGCCACTTATCAGAAATGTTATCTGGCATCGCAGATTCACTGTTTATAGCTAACTTCAGAGGGATATTAAAGCTGCTGGTGATAAATTGGATCCGGTCGAGATCCTGCGCGCAATGAAGGCTTCGCTCGGTGGCGGGGGAGAGACAGCCTTGTCGGCCGTGGAGGGCAAGCTCAAGGATCCATTCGCAGTCCTGGTAGCGACCGTCCTATCCCACAGGACTAGGGACGAGAGGACGTCTGAGGCGGCGATGAGGCTTTTCGGAAGGTTCAGGACGCCGCAGGAGCTGGCCGCCGCCGACGAGAGCGAGGTTGCGGGGCTTATACGCGGGGTCGGATTCTACAGGAACAAGGCCAGGGCAATAATCAACATCGCGAAGGAGATAACCACCAAGCACGGCGGGGAAGTCCCGAGGGATCTCGAGGGGCTGCTCGAACTGCCCTCGGTCGGCAGGAAGACCGCGAACTGCGTCTTGGTCTACGGCTTCGGGTTAGAGGCGATACCCGTCGATACTCACGTCCACAGGATTGCGAACCGGCTTGGGCTGGTCGCAACGAGGACTCCCGGGGAAACGGAGTCCAGGCTGATGGAAATCTTCCCCAGGAACGCCTGGACTGAGGTCAATGACACCTTCGTGATGTTCGGGAAGAAGATCTGCAAGCCAATTGGGCCGAGGTGCTGGAGCTGCCCGCTGACGGGATTCTGCATGTATTACAAGACCGGGTCGGGTCGGCGGACGCAGGGTGAAAGAGAAAGAGAGGTTAAGAGAAAATCATGAACCGCCAAAAAGTGATGGGAAGATAAGAAGCGCGACCGATGATCACTCTTTTACCTCTATCGCCTGGGTGGGGCACTGCGCGACGCAGGCCATGCAGAGTATGCAGTCCTGCTCCCTGACAGGCACCGCCTTGTTGTCATTGAGCTCAAAGACGCTCGTAGGGCATATGGAGATGCAAATCGCATCGCCGTTGCACTTTTCCGGATCGACTTTTACGGACACCATTTCAATTGACCTCACGTAATTTGAGGCATAACAAGGATTGGCAAATAAGGTTTGCTATGCCTGGTTCCTCCGCCCGTGCCTCTCAACGATCTCCTCGAGCCTACTGATCTCGTCCTCGCTGAGCTCCATGTTGTGGAGCCTAATCAGGGCAGACCTCTTCCTGAATTCCAAACCCCCCCTGGGGAGGCACCAGTAAACGTTCTTGCCCTCCTGCTCGGATTGCCCCACCTCCCCCCTCCTGATAAGCTCCTGGAGGTCCACCCTTAGCCCTTCGATGCCACCCCTGTATCCCGTGGCCCTGAGCTTCAGGAGGAGCTCCTCGATCGTAATGCCACGCGAGGGGTCGTCAGGGAGGCTCTTTATTATGTGATTGAACCTGTGTCCGGTCCTTCCGGAAAAGCTCTGCGGATCGGAGAGAGGAGGGGGCATCGAGGAAATTCCCCTTGCGGCTTACAATATCCTTTTGCCTGCGGTCGGGCCTGCTTTTACATCATAGATCTCGTCTACCCTTAAGAGGGCTATTGCCTTTACCGGGAAGTCAGCCCTTATTGCCTTGGTCTCCGCCTTGATCTTCTCGTAAAGGTCGCCGCTGGTCTGGATCTCGACCTTCCCCTTCAGCTGGTAGCCCTCGTTTGTGACTAACTTGCCTTCCTTTTCCTCGGATATCCAGAAGGTTACGGCCGCGTACGGGTTCTCCTCGAGATTCTTCCTTGTCTTGAGGAAGTAGTTGTCCACAAGGCAGAGCGTCTCATCGTCGACGAACCTTCCGACGCCAATGGGGACCGCATTAGGTACGCCTCCTTTGGAGGCTGTCCCGACCACTGCCCGCCTGTACTTGAGTGCCTTGGCGAAGGCATCACGTATGTTTTCGGGCACTTTCATAGGATAATGCACCAGATCATTTTATCAGGGAGAATGTATTTTAATGTTCCCGATGGGGCATCTGGGGTTTTGGCGCTCATACGGTCCAAGCCTGGATATTGCGCGGGATATTCTCCCCTAAAAGAGCCGTTCAGAGTTTTATGCCAGGAATAAGCGTTTATTTAGCTAGATCTGGTCATGGCGAGGTGGTATCGCCTGTAGAACCAGCTCTTCACAGACTCTGTGATAAGGAAGTAGGCGCCCAGCACCAAAGCCAGAAAGAGGTAGAAGCCTGCCGGAGGCACGGTGAACGAGAAGAGGGGGCCTACCGGGGAAAATGGAACGATCAGCCCTGCTGCGACAATGGCCAGGCTCCCAGCAGCGAGCGTTTTGCTAGGGCGACTCCTGAAGAATGGCACCATCCTTGTCCTGATTGCGAAAACAATCATGGTCTGGGTGCAGAGCTATACGGTGAACCAAGCGGTCTGGAACAAGGGCTCATCAGCCCTGAAGGCGTACAGCATCACAAAGAAGGTTATGAAGTCGAAGAGGGAGCTTATTGGCCCGAAGACGACCATGAACCTCTTTATGAACGAAATATCCCAGCGCTTCGGCTTGTCGAGGTAGTCCTTGTCGACGTGATCAGTCGTTATCGTGAACTGCGAGAAGTCGTAGAGGAGGTTGTTCAGGAGGATCTGGGTCGGGCGCATTGGCAGGAAGGGCAGGAAGAGCGAGGCCCCGGCTACGCTGAACATGTTCCCGAAGTTTGAGCTGACGTTCATCATTATGTACTTCATTGTGTTTCCGAAGGTCTTCCTCCCCTCGATTACGCCCTCCTCGAGCACGGCGAGGCTCTTCCTGAGGAGTATGATGTCTGCGGCCTCCTTCGCCACGTCGACCGCGTTGTCGACAGAGATCCCGACGTCAGCGGTCCTCATTGACGGGGCGTCGTTTATGCCATCGCCGAGGAAGCCGACGACATGGCCGTTTTGCCTCAGCGCGGCTATGATCCTGTCCTTCTGGGCTGGCGTGAGCCTTGCGAAGACGTTCGCCTCCTCTACCACCCTGGAGAGGGCGTCATCGTGCAGCTGGGAGATCTCGCTACCCAGGACCAGACCTCTTATCTCAAAGTCCAGGTCGTCGCAGACCTTCTTGGTCACAAGCTCGTTGTCGCCGGTCAGGATCTTCAGCTCTATCCCGGCGCTCTTGAGGAGCTTCAGCGACTCGCGGGCGCCCTCCTTCGGGGGATCGAGGAATGCAACGAGGCCCAGGAAGACCATGTTAGCCTCATCGCATACCGAATAGGACGGCTTCCGCTCCTTCAGCTTGCTGTACGCGACCGCGAGCACCCTGAAGCCTTCGGCGCTCAGCCTCCTGTACTGGCTTTCCACTCTCATGGCTAGTTCTGGGGTCAGGTCCACGGTCCGGTCTTCGTAGTCGCAGTAGGAGCAGACTTGAAGGATCGACTCAGGGGCACCCTTGCTCACCAGCAGACGCTGATCCTCATAGTCAACGACGACGGAGATCCTGCGCCTCACGAAGTCAAAGGGGACCTCGTCCACTTTGCTGTAGCGGCTTATCTCCAGGTCCTTGTACGCCAGGATCGCCTCGTCAAGTGGGCTCTTCAGCCCCGTCTGGAAGTAGCTGTTCAGATACGAGAAGAGCAGGACCCTCTCGTCCTCCCTGTCATCTAGGTCTACGTGGAGGACCAGCTTGATCTTATTCTCCGTGAGCGTCCCAGTCTTGTCGGTGCAGAGCACGTCCATCGTCCCGAAGTTCTGGATCGACGAGAGGCGCTTGACGATGACCCCCTTCTTCGACATCGCGAGAGCGCCATTCGAGAGGTTGATCGAGAGTATCATCGGGAGAAGCTCAGGCGTAAGCCCCACAGCCAGCGCGACTGAGAATAGCAGCGACTCGAGTATGTCGCGCTTGAAGAGCGCGTTGACGAAGAACACGAAGATCACGAGCATGAACGTGACCTGCATGATCATGTAACCGAAGCCCTTCAGCCCCCTCTCGAAGTCGGTCTCAGGCGCCCGTGCGACAAGCCTCTTTGCGATCTTCCCGAACTCGGTGCTGGTCCCCGTCCTGACGACGACAGCCTTCCCAGTGCCGCTCACCACTGAGGTCCCCATGAACAGCAGGTTCCTCCATTCCTCCATCGGGGCGCCGCTTGAGGGGACCGCCCCAGGCATCTTCTCGACCGGGATCGATTCGCCGGTCAGCGCAGACTGGTTGACGAAGAGATCCTTGGCGGAGATCACCCTCGCGTCCGCGGGTACAATATCGCCAGCCGAGAGGTAGATGACGTCGCCAGGGACTATCCCAGCAAGATCCACTTCCTGCTTCTTCGAGTCCCTTAACACGGTGGCTGTCGTCGTAACCTTCGCTCTCAGCAGCTGGGCGGCCCTCTCCGCCTTCGCTTCTTGGTAGTAGTCCAGTATGACGCTTATCAAGACTATTGAGAGTATGATGCCCGTGTTAATGAGCTCGCCGAGGATGCCTGAGAGGATCGCAGCGAAAATCAGGATCACCAGTAGCGGGCTCTTGAAATGGGATAGGAAATCCTCAACCGCAGACCGCTTCTTCCTTCTTGCGATCTCGTTCCTTCCGCAGACCTGCAGCCTGGACTCGGCCTCTTCAGAAGTTAGCCCTGTCTCGCCTGACCTCAGCCTTGAGAATACCTCTTCGAGAGAGAGTGAAGCAAGCTCCTCAGTCTTTATGGAGGGCGGCATACAAGTCAATTCTTCCAGATTCGCCTGATTCACCATCGGATGCTTCGCACCCCAAGACGGTCCATCCTCCGTTGTTATTCGCTTGAATCGCCCTCCGTTTAAATGTTTCTCGGCAAAATAGAGATCGACATCCAGAATGTGCCAAGGCCTAGGGAGTGAAAGACGAGAGGAGAATGGAGAGGAGGGCAATAGGATCGGATCATTCCCTAGGCTTCACGGCGTAAACAGTTATGCTGGCGAGCTTCCCAGCGATCTCTTCGGGGGATCCCTCCGAGTAACCGGATTCAGCCAGAATTCTTGTGGCTTCCAGACCTGATTCACTAATTAGGCGAAGGTATTCTCTTTTCTCAAGCGCCCCAGCGATACAGGAAGCCCAGGCCTCAGGGCTCCTCTTCACATGCTCGGGCAGATCCCCCTTTGTAACTATGTCGGAAACCACAATCCTGCCACCTGGCTTCAGGACCCGGTTGATCTCCTTGAAGACGCGTGCCTTGTCAGTCGAGAGGTTGATCGCGCAGTTGCTGATGACGACGTCGACCGACGAATCCTCGAGGGGGATCGCTTCCATATCACCCTTCCTGAACTCAACGTTCCTGAACCCGTGCCTTATCGCGGCCTCCCTTGCCCGATCCAGCATCGCATCGGTCATGTCAACCCCTATTACTCGCCCATCCGGGCCTGCTTTTCGCGCAGCCAAGAAGGCGTCCATGCCGCCGCCGGACCCTAGGTCCAGCACCACCTCGCCTGGCTTGATGCCTGCATAGGCAACGGGGTTGCCGCACCCGAGACCCATGCTTGATTCGGGAGGCGCCATCACCAGATCCCCTTCGGAGTATCCGCCGACCTGCACACCCCTGTTGCCGCCTCCGCAGCCGCAAGAAGGGCAGCAGGATCCTCCGGATGTCGCTATTTTAGCGTACTTCTTCCTGACAAGATCCTTGATGTTTCTTCGCATCTCAGCCACCAGTATCGGGTACAGTATATCCCAGAAAACTATTAAATATATTGGGCGTACGATATGATTTCATGAGCGATTGCTGTCCTGAGATGCCATGCTGCTGCGACATGAGGGGGATGCTCTCCTTCCAGACACTATGGCTTTTGTCGAAGCGATCTATGAACGGTCAGGAGCTCTGCAGGGAGATCGCGCGGAGAAAAGGGAAGGCCCCGACGCCAGGCACGATATACCCGGCGCTAAAGGAGCTGAGGAAGAGAGGGCTCGTTCAAATGGAAAGAGTCGGCAGGGAGACGAGGTACTCACTCTCAGAGCGCGGCAGGGAAGAGCTCGATAAGGCGTGCAGGTACTTCATCGGAGCCTTTGGCGATATATTGGCTGAATACCAGAAGGCTCTAGATAAGGGCGGGAGAACATTGGAAGGAAGAAATGCGCCGGAAAACAGCTAACCCGATGCCGCCACCCATATTCATGCAATCGCACAAGATTGCTTTTGGCTGCAGACTCACGCCTTCTGCTCAGGGAGCCCTTATCGGAAGCGGTTGCATTTTTCAGAGCCCCAAGCACCTCCCTTGAAGAACCAACCCGATCCAGGACAGAAACGGTCGTGGAGGTCCAAACCTCAGACCTGCGTTTGCATCCACTCACTCGCGGCGTGGTGGAATTCAGCGCTCCCTCTTTCAGCATCTATGGATGCCCCTAAGGAAAGTTTGGCAAATGATTGCCGTTGTTTTCTCGTATTCAGCCTTTGAAGGTGGGCTTTTCGCCAATGAAAAAAGGAAAAAATATTGTTCTAGTACTCAACTTTCCTCGGGAGTTTCTTGGCCTGCTCAATCCAGTCTTTGACGACTTCTAAGCTAGGCAGTTTTCTGACAAGGTTTTTCGAGTTGTTGATTTCGACTAGCTTTGCGTAGAGGTTATCAGCGTTCCTTGTGCCTAGCTCCACTACTGTGTCCACGCCAGCTGCCTCAAGCAGGTCGGAATATTCTTGGCCGATGCCCTTGACCCTAAAGAGGTCTGCACGGTTGATCCATTTCAGGATGAGTTTTGGTGAGATGCCCGACTTCTCTGCGAGCTGATCCCTGCCCTTCCTTGTGGCTCCTGCCTCAAGAAGCTGTTCTGTCGTGGTAATTCCCAAATCTTTTAGTTTTGTTGCGAAAACTTCTCCGATCCCTTCGATCTCAGTTATTTTTGGCATACGAATCAGTATCAAATATTTATTAACACGTATTTATTTTTATTGCATGACTAAAGATCAACCATTATGCTCTACATTAAACTTATCGATTAAAATGGTCGTTCAGGATTGAAGGTAAAAATTTATTTTTGCACAAATCACAGAAATGTCAAGCCAACTATATTTTATGGAAGACGCGGAAGGGCCTAAGCGCCGGTTTAAATTCTAGCCCTGCCCGCAACCCCCAGCTCGCCTCTTCGGCCAAAACGCTTTGTCAGAGCGCTGTTTTTGGCGCAAGGGGGCAGGCTTAGACCTCGGTTTGAATCACAGAAATCTCCTTTTTTTATGAGGCACATGAATGTCTTACTTTCCAGCCGAAACTTCAATATGCAGCCATTCGCTTATAAAAAAGTAGAATAACATGATCTTGAGTCAAGATCTATACGTCACTTACAAGTGGCGCCAAGAACCCGTTCTGAAAGGAGTTAACGGAAACTTCAAGAACAAGGTCATCATTATAGGTCCGAACGGATCAGGCAAAACTACTTTCTTTAGGGCAATCTGTGCTCTGACAAACATTAAATCTGGGAGAATTATGCTAGACGATAAATCCGTTGAAGACTTCTATGCTACCAAAGGAGTGCTCAGTAAATTTTCAAGAAGTCTATACACTTCTCGAAACCAATGTTTTCGACCTTGTCATGCTTTATACAGACCTGTCTGACGGCGATTCGGAATTTGCTTTAGAGATGATTAAGGATTTTGGCATCGACTTAGGCTTTCTTAAAAAGAGAAGACTTAGCGAGCGCTCCTCGGGGCAAACGAAAATCGTTTGCACTGCAATTGCACTGGCAATGAAGGCTAGGCATGTTCTGCTTGACGAGCCTTTCGAGGAGCTTGATCCCGCAAAAAAGGGCAGGATGGCAAGGCGCTTGAATCAATACGATGGCGTGGTTCTTGTCAATACGCACGAGACCTGGTTGTTGAAGAATCTTCAAAACTGGGATGTGTTCTTCATGTTTGAAGGTGTCCTCTACGGTCCGCTACTAGTCGAGGAACTTTTGAAGGCGGAGATATTAATGGCTGATGAGCCTGATGCGCTGTTGCGCCTGAAGGTTTCGGGTAAGAAGGTAAGCTTAGTTCGCGGAGAAGGCAGAGGAACTTTGCTCACGAGCCTCGAGAATCTTGACAGGATATATGAGCTTGCGGAGGGATGACGGTTGACCAAGTACCTTGGAATGAATGCTAGATCGCTCTGACCAATCATTACATACTCTTCTGGTCGATACTCTTCATCGAGTTTTGGGTCATAATGTGGGCCTACATTTTTGGAAATTATATACCGCAGATTGAAGAGGCTGTAAGAATCTACACTGCCACGGCTTATGGAAATTTGCTGATGCTTTCTCTTTCTGGTGCATCTACAACTATAGCTTCGTCACTTTTGTATTCATCGAAATCCATCCTTTATGTCACCAAATTCACCAAGCTTTCTCCGTCACGATTTCTTTTAGAAAATCTCACATCTTCGCTCATCGCTCTTTTAGCAATATCTGCAGTGATGTTCATCTCGGTGACGGGCGTTTTCTTCGCGAGATTTGGACTTGTCGTGATGCCAGTTGATGCGGTTGGGTTGTTCTTTGGCATACTTCTTGGCGCTTTGTTCATCTATGCTCTAGCTCTCTTTCTGAACTTTTCAGTCATAATCCTTAGGGCACCCAAGTCTGCGTCATTCATTTCTTTTCTTCCACTGATACTTGCCTTCACCGCGTATGCATCACTTTGGATAGACTTTGGAAATGTCGCATACTTCTCGCCATTCAACTGCATAGTGTCGGTTTGCTACTACTATTTCTCAGGTCACACCCCGCCTACAGGAAACTTTCTTGCGCAGAGCGAGCGTAACCTCGTGAACGTAAGCTTAGTCATCGTCTCTCTTGTCGCATGGTCGACTATCCTCATGGTGCTAAATGTGGTTTTGCTCAGAAAGATGAGAGGAGTTGGAGAGAAGAAATCAGAACGACTTAAAACCAAATTTAAATTACGGTGGACCTCGGGTTAGGATTTCGTTACAAATTTACAGTGGATTAGTGCGGGGAGTGGGATTCGAACCCACGAAGGCCTTCGCCACAGGGTCCTAAGCCCTGCGCCTTTAACCTGACTTGGCGACCCCCGCAACTATTGATTTCATTCCTGACTACACTATTAACTTTTTTCTGGGCTCGATGGGATCCAGTGCTCGAAGGTCGGGAAGGAAAAATTATTAAAGGCTACAGAGAATTTAGTGCGACGATGCTCTGGTCGTATAGTCCGGTCAAGTATACTGGCCTTTCGTGCCCTTTGGCGAAGAAAGCCAGTGACCCGGGTTCAAATCCCGGCCAGAGCACCAGTCTCCTGAAGTCAACTCACTTTTTTACGACCTCGGCTGAGCCGGGCGACAAGCCGGTCCACCTGACAGAGTAGCCGAGCTTGGCCAAGACCGGAAAGACATCCACAACCCCGAATTCCCTGAATTTTTCTTCGACCGCGCTAAGGTTGCGCTCTGCGGAAAGTATTCCTTGCAACTCGATTGCTGTCCGCTCTGAGATCAGGTACTTCCCTGCCAGCAAGTATCCTTTGGGAGGCGACCCTGCGAGCCTCTCTGCCAAAGTCTCGCAGGAGACCCCCAGTCCGGCAGCAGCTTCAACAAGATCGACCACATCGGAGGTTGGCTCAATTTTGATTCCTTGCAGCCTTTTCGCCTCCTCCTGAAGGATAGACTTCTCTGCAGCCTCGAGCAGTACAAGTATAGGCCTTAACGGAACCTCGTTATCGAACTCCACGACATTTACCCCCATCCTCCGGAAACGATCGGCAGATGCCAGCGACCTGTTCACCGCGACAATGAGCCCGAGCCCGGGAGGCAGGGAGTTGAGCTTGGAGATCTTCTTCTCGAGATACTCCGGAGTCCAGAACCCGACGATCTCCAAGTAGATCCTACGCCCGCCCATCTCAAATGCAAAGTCAGGGATTATGATCCCAGAGGGTGTCTCGATCATTCCAGGCTCACGCAGGAGCTTCCACCGGGTCTCCAGTGCCCTGAAACGCCTTGCAAAGGACTCCTCCACAGAGCTGTCGTAGCCCCCATCCTGGCGTAGGGCAGCTGGGAAGCATACCCCGTCGGAGGAGCCCAGGCAGAAGTCGAGCAGCCGCTTCCTTCCGAACGATCCCCTAGAGATCTGTGCTCGGATCTCCCAATATTCCGATCCCAAGAGGTGAGGGAGCAACTTGGCAAGGGACGTGCCGTACCTCTCGGTCAGCTTTATCATCGAAGCAGGACCCTCTATGGCTATCGATGCTGAGCCCCCATCCACCGCTCTGATCGAGTACATCAGCCCAAGGCGCTTGACCGCGCTCAGTATGGGGCGAGGATTTCCTTTCACAGAGACCTCGAGGAAGGTGGCACGGAACAGGAGCGTCTGAGTCGCAGAGAGATTGTATGAAGCGATCAGGGAATCTGGAGACGGCTCGGAGAAAGAGACCAAGATCCTCTCATCGGGGAGGTCCGCCCAGATGTGACTTAG
>JARYLH010000043.1 GCA_029907755.1 Candidatus Methanosuratincola sp. | reverse complement strand
CACAGCGAGCAAGCTGGCGCTGCCATAGAAGACCCAGGTGTGGTGGAGGTCCCACAGCCATCCCCCCAAGACCGGCCCGAGGGCCGCACCCAGCCCCTCCGCCGTCGCCACCATCACCGCGTCTCCACCTATCCGCATTATCCCGTCCCTCGTGCACCTCAGGTACTCCCTCGACCTCAAAAAGTCCCTGACCGAGAGCGGCGAGGCCCTCTTCGCCCAGCCCATCGTCGGTAGGACGTGGTTGGTCCCCGCAGTGTAATCGCCGAGCGGGACCGGAGTGTACTCGCCGATGAAAACAGCGCCCGCGTTCCTGACCATCCTGAATGCTTCCTCCGCGCCATCCCCGACGAGCTCGAGGTGCTCGGGCGCGATCTCGTTTATCGCCCTTGCGCCCTCCTCGCGGCTCCCCACGACCAGCGCAAATGCTTGGGCGGCGCTCTTCTCAAGTATCTCCCTCCTGGGGGACACCGCGACCATCCTCTCTACAGCCTTGGCGACCTCCTCTGCGAGCCCCGTGTCGGTGGTGACTAGGACTGCCTTTGCCCTCGGGTCGTGCTCGCACTGCGCCAGGATATCGTACGCCAGCCATTCGGGCTTATCGAACCCCTCGGTGTATATCAGCAGCTCGCTTGGGCCTGCCGGCATATCGACCGCCACATCCCAGGAGACGAGCATCTTGGCGACGGTGACATAGATGTTCCCGGGACCGAAGATCTTCTCGACCTTCCTTATCCGCTCGGTGCCGTATGCCATCGCGGCTATCGCCTGGGCGCCCCCGACCCTGTAGACCTCGTCCACCTCGGCAAGGTAGGCTGCTGCAAGGATCGCCTCGGGCACCTCCCCGTCCCTCCCTGGTGGCGTGAACATGGCGCACCTGTCCACCCCTGCTACCTTCGCAGGGATCGCCGTCATCAGCACGGTCGAGGGGTACGCGGCGCTGCCCCCCGGGACATAGAGCCCAACCGATTGTATCGGATCGAACTTTATCCCGGCTGAGACGCCTGGGACTATCGTGGTGGCGAACTCCAGTGGCTTCTGCAGCTCCTGGAACGAGCGTATCCTCTCCGCTGAGCTCCTCAACGCGCCTCTCAGCCCATCCGGGATCGAGTTGTATGCCCTCCTCAGCTCCCCCCACTCGACCCTTATCCGATCCGGATCCAGCTTGATCCTGTCGAACCTCTCCGTGTACTCAAGTACCGCGGCATCCCCAAGCCTCCTCACCCTCTCAACTATCGCTGAGACGTGATCGACAATTTCCTTCGGCACCTGGAATGGCTGCGCCGGGGAGGACGCGTATTCGCTGTACCTGATCACCCTCAAGGACTCAACCCCTTCAGCTTGTTAGTTATAGCTTCGACCTTATCATACTTTGTCTTGTACGATATCTTGTTGCAGATCAGCCTCGCAGAGGAGCTCATCACCCTCCCGATCGGAGCCAGCCTGTTCTTCTCTAGCGTTGCCCCTGTGCTCGAGATGTCCACGATCGCAGTGGCGAGCCCTAGCCTCGGGGTTATCTCAACTGCGCCCTTGAGGGTTATAGTCTCGACCTGGACCCCGAGTTCGTCGAAGTAAGCCTTCGTCACATTCGGGAATTCGGTCGCGACCTTGGAGCCGTGGGGGATCTCCGAGGGGCTCCTGATGCCGCTTTCCCTGCTCACCGCGACGACTAGGTCGCAGCATCCGAAACCCAGATCGGCGAGCTCGTAGACCTCCAGCCCGGTCTCTGCCACAATATCCCTTCCGGTTATCCCGAGGTCTGCTATCCCGTAATAAACATATACGGGGATGTCCGCAGCCCTTACAGAGAGGAGGTCGATCTCAGGGTCGGTCGTCTTCGAGAGATAGGCCCTCTCCTCGCCCAGCCCCCTGATCCCTGCAGACTCGAGGAGCCTCAGCGCCGGATCCCGCATCCTCCCCTTGTTCGGAAGGGCGAAGATCAGCCTCCCCTGGCGGTCAGGGCTCATATTCCTCACCACTCTCGATCAGGACAGTCCTCTCGCCCACGAGTATGCCGCTGCGCTCCCCCCTGTAGGCGTCCAGCGTGCAGCACTTACCCTCCCCCCTAAGGATCCGCGCGAGCCCGATCGCTTTCTCCCTGAACCCTTCCCGGTAGTACACCTTCAGCGTATCGTTGTTCTTTTTAACATCAGACCCGCCGAGCGCCTTTGCGCAGAGGTCTATGCTCAGCGCGAAGCCTGTTGCTTTCGTATCGATCCCGAAGTCCTTCATCATGGCATCGTACCTCCCGCCTCCACCGATGGGGAGACCCAAAGCCGGGGTGAATATCTCGAAGACTAGGCCATTGTAATATGCCATCTCCCTGATAGTGCTCAGGTCAACAAAGACCCTGGAGGCGCACCCGTAAGCCTCGAGCGCCCGGTAGAGGCTCCTGAAGTACTCGTAATCCTCCCCGAGGCACCCTGCCTTCTCGGCGACCTCCCCGATCAGCTCTGCCCCTCCCCTCTTGGTCATGAGCATGGTGAACGTCTCGAGGGCTTTGCTGTCGCATGTCACCTTCCTCAGGTCGTCGATGGACTTGGAGGCTATCGCCCGTGCCAGCCTCTTGTAGTCCATTATCCTGTACCTTTCCATCAGCTTCCTGATCACGCCCATGCTCCCGAGGTCTACGCTCGCCCTGATCCCTATTGAGTCGAGCATATCGAGCGCCAAGGCGACCGCCTCGGCGTCAGCTCCGACCCTCTCGCCCCCTATCAGCTCAGCGCCCGCCTGCCAGTATTCCCTGAGGGAGAGGTTCCTCGACTCCAAGTACCTGATGCAGTTTGTGATGTAGCAGAGCCTCCCCTCGTCCTTAGCCTTGGAGGCCAGCATCCTCGCTATCTGGGTCGTCACTTCCCCCCTGAGCGAGAGCAGCCTGCCGTCGTAATCCTGGACTTTGAAAATCGAGTCCGTGAACCCCTCGCCCGCCCCGCCGCGTATGATGTCGAAGTAGTCTAGCGTCGAGGTACGGACCTCCTTGTAGCCCCATTTCCTGAGGACCTCCCTGAACTTGCCCTCTATAAGCAGGTAGACCCTGACCTCCTCAGGGCCCAGATCCCTGAATCCCCTAGGCGTCTGGAGCCTTGTGAACTAAATTCCTCCTTTCCATCATGCTCCCCTGAAGCCGGAAGGCTTTTTCGCTATTTAAGCTTTTCCCACCTTTTTCCCACTTCAAAGGAAATCGATTGGAAGCTCAATTTCGCATCATATAACCTTTAAAAAGGCTCCGGGAGAGTTGATTTCCGGTGCGCTTATGCGGTCTGCGACCAGGATCCTCGCCGATTCTGCTGCCGATGCGGGCTCGGCGGCCAGCGAGGTTGAGCTCGGACTTCGGTCACTACGGGCTCTGGTCGGGGAGCCTGGCAAGAGGCGGTCGTTGGGCAACATCAAGAAGGTCGGCACTGCCCTGCTGCTGACGCCAACCCCTGAGCTGTTCAGCGATATAGCAGGGCTGGCACTCATCGGGATCGGGGCTTTGGCTGAACGGTGGTGCTGCCCGATGACCGTCTCTGAGATGTCCAGGGAGGCTGGGGTCATCTTCCGGTCTCTCCTCTGCACGCCTGGGCCTCTCTGAGCCATTTTTATATTAACTGATGAAAATTGCAGGCGGGGCGAGCCTGCAGTTTATTTGCAGATATGAAAATGCATCCCATTGTGTTGGACAATTATCAATTTTTTTAAATAGTTCACTCTAAAAAACCTTATAAGTGCTGGATCCGATAGGGATAAAACGCCGGTAAATATTAGATTTGAGCTCGTATCGGGGGTCTGGTTATGACAGAAGTAATGATGAACGGAAAACTCCCTCCACCCGTGAGGCGGAGCGACGGAGTAATAGTCCCATTCAGCAAGGATCTGATAGTGAAGAGCCTGCTCAAGGAAACCCAGCTCGTCAAGGAGCTTTACAATGAGCGGCCCCTCACTGAGGACGAGGCAAGGATGATAGCTGACGAGGTGCAGGACGAGATACTCGGGATGCGCCTCAAGATGCTAAGCGGCCCCCTGATACGCGAGATAGTCAACGTGAAGCTCCTCGAGCACGGATTCGCAAAGCAAAGGAATGTCTACACCAGGGTCGGGATGCCGCTTTACGAGGTCTACAAGATAGACAACTCCGACGGCTATGAGTCAAGGGAGAACGCGAACCTACAGCCGAACCCTGAGACGTTCCACAAGAAGAAGGCAGACTTCCTCAGCAAGGAGTCATACCTGCTCATGATCCCTTCGCACATAGCCGACGCGCACCTCCGCGGGGACATCCACCTCCACGACTTGGAGTACTGGGGGACCAGGCCTTTCTGCCAGGACTGGGATCTGAGGTACTTCTTCCACTACGGTCTGATGCCAGACGGTACAGGGACGCACACCTCGGTCGCGGGTCCCGCAAAGCACGCAGAGGTCGCGATCCTGCACGCTGCGAAGGTGCTCGGTGCCGCTCAAACCAACTTCGCCGGCGGTCAAGGATTCTTCAACTTCACGGTCTTCATGGCCCCATACCTGATGGGCTTCGACTCGAAGAAGCTGCACCAGACCGCGCAGATGTTCCTCTACGAGATGACCCAGCTCTACGTAGCCCGCGGAGGCCAGCCCGTCTTCTCGTCGATACAGATCGAGTCCGGCGTCCCGAAGGTCTGGCAGGACGCGCCCGTGGTATCCCACGGTAAGAAGTGGCCAGACCTGAGGTACGGCGACCTCGAGGATACCGTCCACGCGTTCGCGGTCGCGCTGCTTGAGGAGTATCTGAAAGGCGACGCGATGGGCAAGATGTTCAACTTCCCGAAGCCGGAGGTCGTCCAGAGGGCGAGGTACTGGGACGATAAGGCGTTCGAGGACGTGATGCTCAGGGCAGCCGAGCTCTCGGCGAAGTTCGGCTCGACATACTACGACAACATGATCCCTGCCTACAGGGGAGGGGAGGACGGCGTTTCCTGCTTCCAGTGCTGCGCGTACTCGTTCTCAGAGGACGGAAAGTCCGAGAACTTCCAGAAGAAGGTGATGTTCGAGGATGGGGCACACTTCTCGATGGGCGGGATGCAGGTAGTCACCGTCAACCTCCCAAGGGTCGCATACAAGTCAGGGGGGGATGAGGCGAGGCTCATAGAGGTGCTGAAGTCCACAATGGACATCGCGAAGGAGGCGCTCATGCTGAAGAAGGCGGTAATAAAGCGGCAGTTCGAGAGGGGCCTCATACCGTTCGCATCCCAGCGCCCCCGCGGCGCCCCGCCGGCAGTGGACATCGACAACCTCTCACTCACTATAGGGTTCGTCGGGATGAACGAGCTCGTCCAGCACATGACCGGGTACGAGATCCACGAGCACCCGTCAGCGCAGAAGCTGGCTCTCAAGGTACTGATCGAGATGGACAAGATAAGGAAGTCCTACAGCGAGGAGACTGGCGAGAAGTTCTCGATCGCGAGGACGCCTGCCGAGTCCGCCGCGCAGCGATTCGCAGTGGCCGACCTGATACACTACCCCAAGTTTGCGAGGGAGCTTGTAAAGGGCGACCTTGAGAAGGGGCTGTCCTTGCTGAACGACACGAAGGATATCCCTGTCTACTACTCCAATGGTGCGCATGTAAATGTAGCCGCGCAGCTCCCCTTGGACCAGCGCCTCTCGATCGAGCAGAGGTTCTTCCCCATCCTCAAGGGAGGGGACATATTCCACGTCTGGCTCGGAGAGGCAAACCCAGATCCGGAGGCACTGATGAAGCTAAACATGAGGCTAGCGAAGCAGTCGTGGGTCGGCTATTGGTCCCACACAAAGGACATCACGGTGTGCAGGGACTGCGGCTTTGTCGGCGGCGGGCTGAGCTCGAATTGCCCTACATGCGGGAGCAGCTCTGTGAAGAATTACTCCAGGATAACGGGGTACTACCAGGACATCAGCTCCTGGAATGCTGCAAAGAGGCAGGAGCTCAAGGACAGGTACAGGGTCAGGCTCTCATGAGCGCGGGCAGCGGCAAGCAGGGAGTAGGCTCTGGGGGTAGGGGCAAGGATAAGGATGCGGCCGGATGCGGGGGGAACGAAGAGGCGGCATACGCCCCCGAAATCATGCACCTATCCCTTTGCGACTACCCTGGGGAGCCCGCCATAGTGATCTTCTTCTCCGGTTGCAACTACAGGTGCGGGTACTGCCAGAACTGGAAGATAAGGGAGCAGGATAGGTCGCACCTCACAAGGATCGACCGGATAGAAAGGCTCCTCGAGGGCGGGAGGATGGTCACGGCTTGCAAAGTGACCGGTGGGGAGCCGCTCCTCCAGCTTGGGGCACTGATGAGGATTGCGAAGAAGGCAAAGTCGCTGGGGTACAGGTTCGGGATTGACACGAACGGCACGTTCCCGGAACGGCTAAGGGCGGTGCTGCCTATGCTCGACCTCGTCTCAATCGACGTCAAGACCGCCCTAAATGACCTCGAGTACAGGAAGGTAACAGGCGTAGACAACCCGATGGTGGATCGGGTGGTCGAGTCGATAAGGATCGCGCTTGCATCTGCCGCATTCGTGGACCTCCGCATGGTTGTAATCCCCGGAGTGAACGACAGCCCTGAAGTTGTCAGGTCGATAGGCCGGGACTTGAGCAGGATGGGATACGGAGAGAAGGCCTCAGCGGGCGGGGCAAGCTTCACCTTGGTCGAGTTTGTCCCCGAGAACGCCGGGAGCATGGAGTACGCTTCAATGCGGAGCCCGTCCGTTGTGGAGCTCGTGACGCTGGCTAAGGCAGCGGGCCTCAGTAATGTGCGGGTATCGCACCGTGCGCTTGGGTACTGCGTAAGCATAGAAAAAATTCAGCTTTGATAACTCGCCAGCAAGCCTTGATGCGGAATGAGAAGTGCAAGGATCAGAGAGAAAGATGGAGAGAAAGAGCGAAAAAGGAAGGAGAAAGATCACTGGAGTGCTATCGTCTTTATCAGGTCCAGTGTCCCGAAATCGCTTATCCGCACCTGGTCGTCCGACACGGTATAGAGGGCATCCTCGATGTAAAGGATACGCCTGACCGTTAGGCTCCAGTAGCTCTGGGTCATCTCTGACTGGTGCACTATTATGCCCCTGAGTGCAAAGCCGCCCTCGATGCTCACGTTGAAGACGAATGCGCCTTGGAAGTACTTCCATGCACCGTAGTCCTCACTCCATCCGACAGGGATGGCGAGGATCTGCCTCCCTGAGTTGAAGAGGAACGCCTTCGGGTCGTAAAGCGCCTCCGAGTCCGAGTAAACGTAGTCAAGCCCGAACTTTGCGACCTCCTTGGGTGCGCTCACGTCCTCCACGTTGAACAGCGAAAGCTTCAGGTTGTCCCCCTCCTTGCCTAGGCCAATTATGTGATTTGCATCTAGCGGGTGCATGTAGCTGGAATAACCTGGGATCTTCAGGTAGCCGAGCACCGAAGGTCTGAAAGGATCGCTGAGGTCAATCACGAAGAACGGGTCGACCTGCCTGAAGGTAACCAGGTAGCACCTGTCGCCCATGAACCTGGCCGAATAGATCCTCTCGCCAGGGGCTATCCCCTCGAGCGACCCCACTATTTCCATCTTCATGTTCATCACGTAGAGCGCGTTCTTGCTCCCGTTCGAGGTCCACTCGGTCGTCGCAACCCTGAAGTAACCGTTGTGCTCGTCCATGCTGTACTGGTTCAGTATCCCGCCTGGCACGCTGCCGCTGGCCTCGAGCGCGATCTTCCCGTCCTTGAGGCTCAGCCTGTAGACGAGCGTCTCCTCCCTCCAGTCCTCAGCGTTGGTGCTTGGGGAAACGATCATGATCCTCACAGGGTAGGAGCGGTGGGCAACGAGGTACATGTTCTCGGGCGAGACGTACATAGTAGACGACGCTCCGGCCAGGAAGGTCTCGTCCGACGGAGGGATCGAGTCATCGATCACATTCAGGGAGATGACGGTCATGAACCAAAAGTACGACTCTTGCGACTCTATGTAGTAGATCTCCTCTGGCTTCGTCTCCTTGGTCGTGCCGTTGCACACATAAGCTGGGAGCTCTATCTTATAGTCTTGGCTGTCTGGGTCGTATACGTAGGGGTATTCCTGAGAGACTATGTAGACGTAGTCGCCTATCATCCTCGAGCCGCTGATTGTGCCGTTCACGATGAGCTCCCTCGCCAGTTCAGGTGAGGACCTGTCAGTGATGTCATAGACCCTGACGAACGAATTGGCAACCGAGATCGGGTATGCCCTGAAAGCCACCACTGAATAGCCGTTCCCGATGACCACCAGGCGGTCGCCTTTGATGTAGATGTCCAGCGAGTATGAGTTGTTGAGCGCGATCTTGGAGACTACCCTTGCCTCCTCGGCCGGGTATGCCTTCACGATGTAAACCGTGTCCCCCGAGGCGATATAGAGGTACTCCCCGTCGCTCTTGACCATGTCCGCCTCGTCCACGCCTGCGACCTGTATGTTTGTCGTTGAATAGTCCTTCAGTCCTCCCTCGGCGATGGTCGCCTGGAAGCTATCGGCGTTCCTGTTGAGGTAAAAGACTGGCCACCAGGACGGGGCTGAGCCCTTCAGGTAGGCCTCGATCTCGTCCATGCTGGAGAACCGCTTGAGGTTCGGGTCAGGGGGCTGACTAATCGAGTAGGCTGCTGCCACAAAGACTATGAGAACCAAAGGGACTGCCACGATAATGGCTTTTTTGTACGATGAAATCTGCGCCATAACATTTACCTGGTATAACGTTATCACCATGTGATTTTATGCTATTGATCAGAACGCACATTCTAAGGATTAGAACACCCCAAAGGGTGCAGGATTTTTATAAGATCCAAGTCTTCCGAGGAAAAATGTCCGCAAATAGAAACGGAAGCAGAACCAGAAGCAGAAGGGGAGAGATCTCGACCCCGATAATAACTATACTGGTCACGGTAGCTGCGCTGGCTGTGACTGGGATCGCGGTCAGCTGGATGCTCTCTACTGGCGCAGCGGCTGCGAACCAGGGGGCCCTCATGATCGTGGGATCCCCTGTTGTCCAAGAAAATACGCTTTACTTGACTGTCAGGAATATAGGGAATGCCAACGCCTCCATTTCATCGTGCCTCCTAGGGACATACAATGCAACCAGTACTGATGTCATCCAGGCAGGGCAGAGCAAGGTGCTTAGCATTACCTTCAGCGGAGCCAGCTTCGTCACCGGGACTATTCTTAAGGGTTCATTAAACACTGACCAGGGGATCTTGCCTTTCAGCGCATTCGTCCAGTAACCCTCCCCTTTTTATCATTTCTATTCTCAAGTCGGGAAGTGGTATTTGCTTGCGGTTGATCGGCAGGCGGAAGGACAGGGGCGGGATCGATTCGAGGTCCTTCGAGAGCCTCGAGGATGAGGTCTTTGAAGGGATAGAGCAACGCTACAGCTCCTCAAAGGGAAGGTTTGATCTGCCTGCCTTCAACATCAAGACCTCATACGTGCGCCTATCGAACTATGAGGTCATAGAGAGTTACCCTGTCGGGCTAGCGACAGTCTACATAACTAAGGACATGGAGTACCTGATTAATGATCCTCCCCTAACCCCTGAAGAGCACAAAAGATTGGGGGCTATCGCCTCAAAACTCCTCTTCATCATGCCCGCCTCGGCTGTAGGCGACGAGCGGCAGTTCGAGGAGTACCTTAAGAGGGCAGGGCTCAGCGACCAGAGGTACAATTACTTCCTGAAGAGGGAGATTGTTGGCTACGGGCCCCTCGACCCGATGGTGTCCGACCCGAAGGTCGAGGATGTTGTCGTCGCCTCCTCGAGCAGCCCCGTCTCGTGCAGCCACTCCGACTACGGCACCATGCCGAGCAACGTCCGGTTCAGGGGGGAGGAGATCGACAGGTACGTGGAGAAGCTCGTCCACCTCTCCGGAAAGTCCGTCTCGCTATACAAGCCGATCCTGAGCATAAGGCTCCCTAACGGGTCGAGGCTATCCGCATCCTACAAGAGGGAGGTCTCAGTCGAGGGATCGAGCTTCATAATCCGCAAGTTCCCCGAGAAGCCTTGGTCAATCACCTCCCTGATGCTCATGAACACCCTCTCTCCAGAGATCGCAGCTTGGCTGATGATGCTGGAGGAGCACCGCAAGGCTTTCCTCGTCTGCGGGTCGATGGGCACCGGAAAGACCTCGACTATAAACGCCCTCTGCAACCTCATCCCGGAGAGGGCGGTTATAGTCACCATTGAGGACACGCCCGAGCTCAGGCTGGGACACCCGAACATGTTCTCGCTAGTCGTCAGGGAGTCAGCGACCCTGGACGAGCGCGGCGAGATAGGCATGTTTGCGCTGGTCAAGGAGGCGCTTAGGATGTCCGCCGACTATATCATAGTTGGGGAGGTGAGGGGCGAGGAGGGCAGGATCTGGGCTCAGGCGATAATGACGGGCCACGGGGGGATCACCTCGCTCCACGCTGAGAGCCCTTCTTCTGCACTCGAGCGCCTGGTATCCCAGCCCATCTCCGTCGACAGGGGGGCGCTTAAGTCGCTGGCAGGCATACTCTGCTTGGGGAGATCCACGTATTTCGCGGATGGGCGCCAGAGGCAGCGGAGGAGGGTGCTCAACTACTACGACCTGAACCCTGATCTGACCCTCACGCCAATCTTCTCCTACTCGTGCGAGGGGGATCGCTTCGGCCATGACGAGTCGAGGATCCTCTCGTCCAACTCCGCAAGGAGGATCATGCAGGAGACTGGCTTCTCTGAAAAGGTCTTCCTCGAGAGGTACCGCAGGCGGGTG